>JBCCUH010000127.1:0-6423 GCA_039197405.1 Pseudomonadota bacterium | reverse complement strand
TGCCGGTGCTGAACGCCACAGAAATTCCGGGACGTCCTTTTCAGCGATTTTCGCGACTTTGGCAGGCACCCCTGCCTTGCGGAAATACTTTTGCGCGATCACATCCGAGGCGACTTGAGACCACGAGTTAGGGACTTCCATATCGTCGAGCTTGAACACGATTGATCCGTCGGGATTGCGAATCTCCGAGCTTGTCGTGACGAAATCCAAACTTGCGTATGCGTCTTCACCTGCCTTGGTGAATTGTCTGCTGATCTTCATGTCCCGTGCCTCTCTTCGTGCCGATCTGCCAGTGTTCGTTGCGCCTGTCGTGCCTCAACGGCGGAGCGGTGACACGGCATCTTCAAACGGGCTTTTGACAAAGCTCCGCAGTGCGCGGTCCGAACGTCCCACGCCTGAGGTTTACCAATTTGAAGAGAACCATTTGCCACTAGATATTGTGGCCGCCTCGTTCCGCCCACACAACCTGACGTATTCACACCTATAGGGTCAACGCAGATTTTTCGAAATTTTGAAGTTTTTTTCGTTGACGAAAACAGGCAGATGTAACAGCGCCGCATGAGACATGATTCAAGCCAAAAAGCCGACGCGTTTTACCGCCACAGTGTGCCGTGCAAAAACGCTGTGTTACGGCCCGTTTAGCCGCATTGGCTCATTCGAAACCTGAAGATTCATGAATCAAACATTAACGCCGGTCTGGCTGGATTGCCGTGTTTTTCATCAGCAGCCAACCGTTGCACCATGGCCATAGTTGAGATTTTCCTGTGGATAAATCTGGGGAGCCATCCATCACTTGTGTGGACAACCCCGTAGATACCCACATCTAGTGATCGATGCCTGACGAACGTCAAGTTATCCACAGGTTCAGCCGGCGACTCACCCGGCACATGACACCCGCAGATTCGCCCTGCAACGCCTGTTAATTTCCAGATGCTTCTGCCAGTTGCAGTTTCAAAACGGTCGACACCGGCACCAGAGACACACGGCTCGCCCGATCCGCCAGCCCCCAGATCAGCAGCGCTGAGATGGTCTCGGCGCGCAAACGGCCCAGCATCACGACAGCGCCCTCCTGATTGGCCTTGAACGCGGCCTGATCCATAAAACGCCGGATCACCGTGGCGCTTTGATTGCTGCCGTCAAAATCGCGGAACACGCGCGCCGAGGCGACGCCCTCACGCAGCGCCAGTTTCTGCGCCGTGTTGAGGCCACTGGCCTGAAAAACGATGCCATGACCGCTGGACTTGAGGATTTCGACCACCTGATCGCTGAGCCCGCGATTGGTCTGCAAGCTGGCGCCGGGATCTTCGAGCACGGCAACGGCCTCTGGCACGGCGGAAAAATACCCGGCCATGGACACCTCCGCATCCGCGGCCGTGGCGCCTTGCGGCATGGAAACCATGGCCATGACTTCCAGCCCGCTGGCCCGGTAGCTGGCCATCCGCTCTGCGGCATCGGACGCGCTGGCATCAACGGCGAAAGTCAACGGGTAGGGAAAGCTTTCCAGCGCCTCGAAACCCAGCTCTGTCGTGCCGTCGTCAATAAGGACAATCGACATGAGCGGCTTGGTTTCGTCGTATTCCACAGTCACCGCAAATCGTTCCAGCGGCGGCGGCGCCATCGCGGTGGGCGAATCTGCATCGGCCTCTTCATCATTGCCGACAGATGGCAGGCGATCGGTTGTCACGTTCGGTGCCAAGTTGCCGATGGTCCCGTCGGTGGTGGGTTCGGTCTTGGGCAGGGCGGCGATGATCTCCTCAGTGACCGAAGGCGTCGCCTCATCAGCGATATTGCCCGGCGCAGCCTCCGCCACATCATCCGCAGCCGATTCCTCGGGCTCGTCGGCCTCTGCCGGTGCAGCAGGTTCAGCCGCGTCAACGGCCATCGCATCTGCGCCTGTGTCAGTTTCGGCCTCTGCCGTTTCCAAAGGTGCGTCCTCAGGAGGCTCTGATGCGCCTGTCTCTGCCATCGGTTCTTGTGACAGTGCGTCAGTTCCAGCCACCGCATCGCCGGTTTCGCTGGCGGGTTCCGCCTCTAGCGCGGTGCCGCCCGATGCGCCGGGGTCCGCTTCCGCGTCTTCTTCAGGCTTGGCCATCTCTTTCGCGCCAGATGGCATCTGAGTTTCTGTATCTGTCTCAGGCGATGTCGCAGGTTGCGCCGGTTCGCTCAGTTCCGCCATCGCGCCATCGCCTTGCGGCGCGCCGGGTTTGAAATCGGGATAGGCCAGTGACAGGCCGCCGACGCCTGCCCCCGCAACAACTGCCCCCCAGATCATTCCAGAAAAAACACCGCGTGCCACGCCCGGATCCCCTTGCAAATTCATATGCCTGCTTGCGCCGACTGTGCCGCAGCCCTGCCACAGAGACAAGGGCTGAGGCGGCTCTCTCTTGCCCTTCGGACAAAGACTGCGCATTAAGGCAACGGAACGCGCGAGACGCGCATGCCAAAGCCAGGCTGGACTGCATCATGCTGCTATTGATCGATAACTACGACAGTTTCACCTATAATCTGGTGCATTATATCGGTGAGCTGGGAACCGAGGCGACCGTGGTGCGCAACGATGCGATCACTGTGCAGGAGGCGGTCGCGATGCGCCCTGAGGGCATCGTACTGTCGCCGGGGCCATGCGATCCCGATCAGGCCGGGATATGTCTGGCAATTGTCGCCGCCGCGGCAGAGCTGCGCATTCCGCTGATGGGCGTCTGCCTGGGTCATCAGACTATCGGTCAGGCGTTTGGCGGCAAGGTCGTGCGTTGCCATGAGATCGTGCACGGCAAGATGGGCGCCATGCATCATGAGGGCAAAGGCCTGTTTAAAGGGTTGCTCAGCCCGTTCGAGGCCACCCGCTATCATTCGCTGATCGTGGAAAGAGAAAGCCTGCCGGAGTGCCTTGAGATTACCGGCGCGCTGGAAGATGGCACCATCATGGGCCTGCAGCACCGGGATCTTCCGATCCAGGGCGTGCAGTTTCACCCGGAATCGATCAAATCCGAACACGGGCATCAGATGCTCCGCAATTTCCTAGACATGATGAAAGTGCCTGCATGAGTGACGCGCTGAAACCTTTGATCCACGCTGCCGCCGATCGTGCGCTGACCCGCGCCGAAGCTGAAGAGGCATTCAACATCCTTTTCGAAGGCGAAGCCACGCCAAGCCAGACCGGCGGGTTGCTGATGGCCTTGCGCACGCGCGGCGAGACCGTGGATGAATATGCCGCCGCCGCCTCTGTGATGCGCGCCAAATGCCATGCGGTGCGCGCGCCGGAAGATGCTATGGATATCGTCGGCACCGGCGGCGATGGCAAAGGCACGCTGAATATCTCGACCGCAACGGCTTTTGTCGTGGCCGGCGCCGGAGTGCCCGTCGCCAAACACGGCAACCGCAATCTCAGCTCGAAATCCGGCGCAGCAGATGCGCTTGGCCAGATGGGTATCAACGTGATGGTGGGCGCGGATGTGGTCGAAAAGGCGCTGGACGCCTGCGGCATCGCCTTCATGATGGCGCCCATGCACCATCCGGCAACGGCCCATGTCATGCCAGCGCGCGCCGAGTTGGGCACGCGGACGATTTTCAACATCCTCGGTCCGCTGACCAACCCCGCCGGGGTCAAACGTCAGTTGACCGGCGCCTACCGCCGCGACCTGATCCGCCCGATGGCAGAGGTGCTGCTGGCACTTGGCAGCGACGCCGCCTGGCTGGTGCATGGCAGCGACGGCACCGATGAGCTGAGCATCGCAGGTGTGTCCTATGTGGCCGCTTTGAAGGACGGCGGCATTCACGAATTTGACGTGCACCCCGAAGATGCGGGTCTGCCCGAGCATCCCTTCGAGGCCATACTGGGCGGCACGCCTGAAGAGAATGGTGCGGCCTTTGCGGCCCTGCTGGATGGTGCGGCCTCGGCCTATCGGGACGCGGTTTTGCTCAACAGCGCCGCCGCGTTGGTTGTTGCGGACAAAGCTGCCGATCTGAAAAACGGCGTTACCATGGCCCGCGAGAGTATCGACAGCGGCGCGGCCAAGACCAAGGTAGAGGCGCTGGCGAAAGCCACACAGAGCTAACCTCGCGCGCGGTTTTTCGCCGAAAAACCCCCGCGCGTCGCCGGCATATCGCAGATCAAATATCTGTGTTGTCTCCATCTGGGCCAGGGAATAGTCTGCCCCGGCAAATCCAACGGCGCAGGGAGTGCCAAGCAATATGACAGACACCGTTCTGGACCGCATCAAAGCCTACAAACTTGAAGAGATTGAGCGGGACAAGGCAGAAAAACCCCTGGCCGAAGTCGAGGCAGCCGCGCGCGCAGCCCCGCCCGTGCGCGGGTTCTCCGAGGCTTTGCATCTCGGCTCCCGCGAGGGCTACGGCCTGATCGCGGAGATCAAGAAAGCTTCTCCCTCCAAAGGGTTGATCCGGGCCGACTTTGACCCTGAAACACTGGCGCAGGCCTATGAGGCGGGCGGCGCGAGTTGCTTGTCGGTGCTGACCGACACCCCCAGCTTTCAGGGTGCCAAGGAGTTTCTGGTCGCGGCGCGCGAAGCAACCGGGCTGCCGGTTTTGCGCAAGGATTTCATGTATGACACTTACCAGGTTGCTGAAGCCCGCGCGCTTGGCGCAGATTGCATCCTGATTGTTCTGGCCACGGTCAGCGACCATCAGGCAAATGAGCTGGAAGCGGCCGCGCATGAATGGGATATGGATGTGCTGCTTGAAGTGCACAGCGAGGAAGAGCTGGAGCGGGCCTGCAGATTGAAATCCACCCTGATGGGCATCAACAACCGCAATCTGAAAACCTTTGAAACCAGCCTTGATACGACACGGCATCTTAGCCGTCTGGTACCGGAAGACCGGTTGATCGTTTCAGAAAGCGGGCTGAACTCACCTGCCGATCTGGCAGATATGGCGCGCTATGGTGCGCGGTGTTTTCTGATCGGTGAAAGCCTGATGCGCCAGGACGATGTGGAGCAGGCCACACGCGATCTGCTGCAGCCGCCGCCACAGCAACAAATGGGAATGTAATCCGATGACTTCAGGATTGACGCACTTCAACGCACGCGGCGAGGCGCATATGGTCGATGTTTCGGCCAAGAACATCACCAGCCGGGTCGCCACGGCGACAGGTTTCGTCCGGATGAGCCGCGAGGCGTTCGACATCATCTCGCAAGGGCGCGCGAAAAAGGGCGATGTGCTGAGCGTTGCGCAGCTTGCCGGTATCATGGGGGCCAAGAAAACCCCCGATCTTATTCCGCTGTGCCACCCGCTGCAGATTGCCAAGGTCGCGCTGGATCTGGAACTTGACGCCGATTTGCCGGGGGTGCGCATCGCAGGCACGGTCAAGACCACCGGACAAACTGGCGTCGAGATGGAGGCGCTTACAGCCGTCAGCACTGCAGCGCTAACCGTCTATGATATGGTGAAAGCCGTTGATAAGACGATGGAAATCGGCGGCATTCATGTCACGCTTAAGGACGGCGGCAAATCTGGCCGGTATCAGTCGGAATGATCTCGGTCGCCCAGGCGCTGGATCTGGTGCTGGCCCTGGGCGCACCGATGCCCGGCGAGACAGTACCGCTGCGCGAGGCGGCGGGACGGATGCTGGCAGCGGATGTGCATGCGGGCCGCGACCAGCCCCCCTTCCCCGCATCAGCCATGGACGGCTATGCCATTCAGCAGGCCGATTACGTGGCGGGACGCAAACTGCGCGTTCTGGGCGAAGCGGCGGCGGGCTCAGGCTATGCAGGCGCGGTCACGCCCGGCACCTGCGTGCGCATTTTCACCGGCGCGCCGGTACCTGAAGGCGCAACGCGGGTTGTCATTCAGGAAGATGTTGAAGCGGAGGACGGTGGCATCACCCTGCGCGAGACCAGCGAAAGCGGCGCGCATATCCGGCCCGCGGGCGCAGATTTCACCACCGGACAAGCCTTGCGCGCACCCTTTTTGCTCACGCCGCAGCATATTGCGCTGTTGGCGTCCATGAATGTGGCGCAAGTGCCAGTTGTGCGGCGTCCTCGCGTCGCGTTGATCTCTACCGGGTCCGAACTGGTCATGCCGGGCGAAAACCCCGGTCCCGATCAAATCATAGCGTCCAACACCTTTGGCCTGCATGCCATGCTGAATGCGGCAGGTGCAGATGCCAAAATCCTGCCCATCGCCCATGATAACGTGCCTGCACTGAAGACCGCGTTCAATCTGGCGCGGGGTGCGGATCTGATCGTGACGATCGGCGGTGCCTCCGTAGGGGATCATGATCTTGTGGGAGATGTTGCCGCCGAACTTGGAATGAAGCGCGCGTTCTACAAGATCGCCATGCGCCCCGGCAAACCGCTGATGGCCGGGCAACTGCATGGCGCGGCCATGGTCGGCTTGCCCGGAAATCCGGTGTCCGCAATGGTCTGCGGCGTGATCTTCCTGCGACCCTTGATCCGCAAAATGCTG
>JBCCUH010000126.1:0-6426 GCA_039197405.1 Pseudomonadota bacterium | reverse complement strand
GGATGTCGACCTGTACTGGAGGGTTCTCTTGGAAATTGCATGGTACGACATGCGCTGGGCAGGCGCGTTGGCGGTGCGGCTGCAACCAGGGTGTGATGTGTCGGGCCTCACTGGCGCTGGCCGCTACAGGCGGCGGTACTGGCAGGCGCCGCCCGCATGGCCGGGCAGACCGGAGCTGAGGGTCTTTCCTGATCTATTGACTGACCGATCAGTCAGGGCTTACACATGGGCATGGCCTTACCCAAAGTCAAAGCTGCTGACGACATAACGCCTGCGCTGGCGAAAATCCTGGAAGCCGCCGAGGCGGAATTTGCCGACAAGGGATTTGATGGCGCGGGAATGAAAGCGCTGGCGCTGCGCGCAGGGGTCAGCCAATCGCTGCTGCATTATCATTTCGGATCAAAAGACCAGCTTTATGCCGCGGTTATTCGGGCTCGGTCCCGTAAAATCAATGCCGAACGCCTTGAGCGCCTGGCGGCGGTTGATCTTGTCGCAGCGGACGCGCTGCACCAGGTTTTCAGCGCTCTCTTCGCGCCTGCGCTTGGCCCATCCGGGGGCGGGCGGGCCTATGCGCGTATCTTTGCGGGTCTGATCGTCGGCAACGAAATGGATCAGGCGCTGGTGCGCGAATGCTACGATCCGACAGCAAAGATTTTTCTGAACGCGCTTGAAACTGCGCTTGGCGGCGTTGACCGCGCGAGTGCCGCACAGGTCTATCAGTTTTCATTGGGTACCCTGGCGGCGGTGATTGCAAAAGACGGCCGCGCAGAGCGGCTGGCCGATGGGAAGACCGCGCAGCCTGATGACGCGGCGTTGCTGGATCGGCTTGTGCAGTTTGTTGTTGGCGGAGCGCGGTCAATCGCTGCGCCTCAGACTTAATCAAAGGGAGGAAGATATGAATATGAACTGGAAAGCTGCGGCTGCAAGTGTTGCCCTGGCCGTGCCGAGCGTTGCCTGCGCGGAGGATTTCAACGCGACGGTTGCCGCTGGTCATCCGGGTGTGTTTCGCTGGGTCAAGATGATCGATGAGGCCTTTGTTCCGGGGGTCACCGCTGCGCTGGAAGGCAGTGGTCACAGCATAAGCTTTGACGGCCAATACGGCGGGGCGATCGCCAAGGTTGGCGAAGAGCTGGAAACGGTCGAGGCTGGCCTTGCGGAGATTGGCATTTGCCAGAGCCTTTTTGATCCTGCCAAGCTGGCCGTGCAGAATGTCACTTATTACACGCCATTTGTCAGCGATGACCCCCGCGTTGTTTCGGAGCTGATGGATCAGCTGCATCAGGATGATCCGCGCATGACCGCCGCCTATGGCGAAAACGGTGTTGTCTATCTCGGGGCGCCGGTGGGGATTGATGATTATCTATTGATGACGAAATTCCCTGTGAGCAGCCTGGAGGATCTGGGCGGCAAGAAGATTGCCGCGCCCGGACCGGCCATCAACTGGCTGTCGGGCACCGGTGCTGTGGGTGTCTCCGGCAATCTGACCACCTACTATAATGAGCTGAAAACAGGCGTGTATGACGGGGTGATCGTCTTTGCCTCTGCGGCCTTGCCGGGCAAGCTTTATGAAGTGGCGCCCTATGTCACCCGCGCCGGGTTGGGCGCACAATTCGCCGGTGCACTTTGCGCCAATGCAGATTGGTATGACAGCCTGCCGCAAGAGGTGAAGGACGCGCTGGGTGCTGGCGCGGATGCCGCGAGGGAATGGTATCTGGAGGCGCTGGAAGGCGCGGTTGAAACCTCATTCGCCGTCATGGGCGACAAGGGGGCGACCATCACCGATGCCAGCGACGACATGCGCAAAGCCTGGGCGGCGGGCATGGATAACGCGGCGAAGGCCTGGGCCGAGCGGCTGGATGGCGAGGGCATTCCTGGATCAGAGATTCTGTCGCTTTACATGAGCGCCATGCGCGATGCAGGGGCAACGCCGCTGCGCAACTGGGATCAGGAGTGACCACGCAAACCGGCAGCCGGGCACCAGGCGTGCCCGGTCTTGTGCTGCGGTCTCTGGACCGGGTGACAGCGCTGGCAAATGTCGCCGGATCGTTGCTGATCTTCGCGCTTGTCCTGCTAATCGCGGCAGATGTTGCGGGGCGGAACCTGTTCGGCGCGCCCATCTCGGGCGTTCCTGAACTGGTGTCGCTTTCCATCGTCGCCATCGTGTTTCTGCAAGCGCCGCAAGCGCTGCGGTCGGGGCGCTTCACCCGTAGCGACGGCGTGATTGACATGCTGCACAAGCGCACACCGCAATTCGCGTCCCGATTGGAAACGCTGTTTGATCTGATCGGGTTCGGGGTCACAGCCACGATCCTTTATGCCCATTGGCCCGCCTTGTCGCGGTCCTGGGTCCGGGGTGATTTCGTGGGCGCGATTGGCGACTTCACGGCCCCGACATGGCCGGTGAAAGCGATGCTGGCGCTGGGTGTTGCCTTGCTTGCGCTGCAGTTTGTTGCGCGCATTTTGCGCCGGTATGGCGTTGGAGGTGCTGCATGACGCCTTTTGACATCGGCCTTCTTGCTCTTGGCGCCATGGGCGTGCTGGTGCTGTTCGGGCTTTATGTGCCGATTGCCTTGATCGCCTGTTCGTTCATGGGGGTCTGGGCGATCAAGGGCTCGCCCCTGCTTGCGTCGAAAATGCTGGGGCTTGCGGCCAATGACGCGATTTCCTCTTATTTCTTCGGCGTCGTGCCGCTCTTTGTATTGATGGGGTTTGTGGTCAGTGAAAGCGGAATGGGGCGCGATGCCTTCGACGTCGCCAATGCGATGTTCCGCCGGATCAAAGGCGGGCTTGGCGTTGGCACGATTGCCGCCAACACGATCTTTGCCGCGATCACCGGCATATCCATCGCATCTGCCGCAGTGTTCACGAAGATCGCTGTGCCAGAGCTGCGCAGGCATGGCTATACGCCGCGATTTTCGGTGGGTGTTGTCGCCGGGTCTTCGGTGCTTGGCATGCTCATTCCGCCTTCGCTGCTACTGATCCTGTTTGGCTTGCTGACTGAACAGAGCATCGGGGATCTGTTCGTGGCAGGCATCGGGCCGGGGATATTGCTTGCGTTGCTCTTTGGTATCGGCACGCTGATGATGGCGCGCTGGACGCCGGGGTTCGTGGGTGCGCATCTGGGTGAAGGCGAAGCGGCACTTGCGCCGAAGGAGATCCTTGCCAAGGGGCTGCCGATCACCGGATTGATCGCATTGGTTCTGGGCGGGATTTACACAGGCCTTTTCACCCCGGTCGAGGCCGGGGCCATCGGCACGGTTGCCGCGCTTGGTATCGGATTTGCCAAGGGCACGCTGTCGCCGCGGGGTCTGTGGCGTATTCTGATCGAGACCGGGCTGGTCACGGCGGCTGTTTGTTTTCTGATTATCGCGGCGCAGATGTATTCGCGGATGCTGGCGTTTTCCGGATTGCCCTCCAGCTTTGGCGATATTGTCACCGGGCTTGATATGGGGCTGATCGGATTGATCTGCGTCTATGTTCTGGTGGTGATCCTCTTCGGGATGATCCTCGATTCCTCATCTATCATGTTGATCCTGGTTCCCCTGATGCTGCCGATCTTGCAGCCCATGGGCGTTGACCTGATCTGGTTCGGCATCGTCACCGTGATTGCCGTTGAGATCGGATTGCTGACGCCGCCGTTCGGCATCTCGGTCTATGTCATCAAATCGACGCTGGATGATGCATCCATCAAACTGTCGGATATCTTTCTGGGGGCCGCCCCCTTCGCGGTGATGATGCTGCTGTGTCTTGCCGCCGTCATCGCCTTTCCATCCATCGCAACCGGCCTGCTGGGCCGATAGGAGCTTTCATGTCCCACCGTCTTGTCGATCTTTCCGTTGCTCTCGAAGCAGATATTCAATCGGACCCTCCGGTCATGCTGCCCGAGATCGAATATATGACCCATGACCAGACTGCCGAGCAGGTGATGTCTTTCTTTCCCGGTCTGAAGAAAGAAGACCTGCCCCAGGGCGAGGGCTGGGCTGTCGAAAAGATGACGGTCTTCACGCATAACGGCACCCATCTGGATGCACCCTATCACCACCATTCGACGATGAACGGGGGCGAACGCGCGATCACCATCGACGAGGTGCCGCTGGAATGGTGTTTCTCCCACGGGGTCAAGCTGGATTTCCGGCATTTCGATGACGGCTATATCGTGACGCCCGATGATATTGATGCAGAGCTTGAGCGGATCGGGCACAGCCTGTCGCCTTTGGATATCGTGTTGGTGAACACCTCGGCGGCTGCGTTTTATGGCCAGCCCGAGTACCTGATCAAAGGCTGCGGCATGGGGCGGGATGCGACATTGCATCTGCTGAACCAGGGGGTGCGCCTGACCGGGACGGACGCCTGGAGTTGGGATGCCCCCTTTGCCATCACCGCGAAACGCTATGCCGAAACGCAGGATGCCTCGCTGATCTGGGAAGGGCACCGGGCCAGCATGGATATCGGCTACTGCCATATCGAGAAGCTGACCAATCTGGAGCAGCTTCCCGGCAGCGGATTTAAAGTGTCCTGTTTTCCGTTCAAGATCAAAGCGGCGTCTGCCGGGTTCACCCGTGCCGTGGCCATCTTTGAGGACTAGGCCATGGCAAAGACCATCATAACCTGCGCCATCACCGGCGCTGTTCACACGCCCACGATGTCGAAGTATCTGCCTGTCCACCCTGACACGATTGCCGAACAGGCCATCGCGGCTGCAAAGGCAGGCGCGGCCATCATCCATCTGCATGCGCGCAACCCGGAAAACGGCGCGCCTTCTGTTGATCCTGAGCATTTCGCGGGCTTCCTGCCGCGGATCAAGGATGAAACGGATGCGGTGATCAACATCTCGACCGGGGGCAATCCGGTGATGACCGTGGCCGAGCGTCTGCCGCCCGCGCTGCGTTACAGCCCCGAGATGTGCAGCCTGAACATGGGGTCGATGAATTTTGCGATGCATCCTCTGGCGGATCGTTACCAGACCTGGGCTGAGGATTGGGAAGAAGGATATGTGCGCGACTCGGAGGCCAATATCTTCCGCAACACCTTTGCCGATATCCGCATGATCGCCGAGCAGCTTGGCGGCGCAGAGCATCAGGCAAAGTTCGAGCACGAATGCTACGATGTGGGTCATCTCTACAATCTGAAGTTTTGCCTTGATCAGGGGATGTTCAGGGCGCCGATCTTTCTGCAGTTCGTGATGGGCATCCTTGGCGGAATATCTGCCGAACTGGATAACCTTCTGTTCATGAAACAGACCGCCGACAAGCTTTTTGGCAAGGACTACCAATGGTCGGTGATCGGTGCCGGTGCGCAGCAGATGAAGATGGCGTCTGTCGCGGCCCTGATGGGCGGTCATGTGCGGGTGGGGCTGGAGGATTCGCTCTATATCGCGCGCGGGCAGATGGCCACGTCCAATGCCGAGCAGGTGGCAAAGATCAGGCGCATTCTTGAAGAGCAGGGCAACGATATTGCAACACCGGATGACGCGCGGGCGATCCTTGGCCTGAAAGGCGCAGACAAGGTGCGCTTCTGATGAGCATCGAGCAACCCAAAGAGCCGCTGACCGTCACCTTCCTGTGCAAAGGGCAGGCGACGGGCAAGATGCGCAATGAGCTGGATGTCACCATGACGGAACCGATGGTCGAGCGGTTTGCGCTGGCGACCGATGAGGGGCCGTTTCACGGGGGCGATGCGACCGCGCCGCCGCCACTGGCGTTATTTGTCGGGGGGTTGACCGGCTGCATCATGACTCAGCTGCGCGCTTTTGCGAAACGCATGGACGTGACGATTGACGATCTGCGGGTCGAGACAACGGTAAAATGGGGCTGGGAGCCCAGGGACAAGATCTACGAAACCCACCCCCAATCCTTCGCAATCGACATTTTTCTGGAAAGCCCGTCACCGATGAAAGATCAGGTGGATCTGGTCAATGCCGCAAGAAAAGGGTGCTTTGTCGAGCAAACCCTTGGACAGGCGAATACGATCACGCACCGCATTCGCACGCCAGACGGGTTTCTTCGCATTCCTTAGAGCCTCTGGTTTTGGGTCGGAGGCTCTGGACCAGGTTACGCGCTGCGGCGAATGCCATCTATGTGTAGATCAAAGCCGTTCTGAATGTGCTTGGTGAACTCTTCCAGCGCGAGCGTGCGATCGCCCGTGGCCAGCACATCCACCAGAGCGATGTGATTGCCCAGCGATTGCGAGATATCCGTGTTCTCGATAGCCGCAAAGAGATGGAACGCCATGGCGCGGCCCCAGATCATATCGAACATTTCCAGCAGAAACCGGTTGCCCGCCACCACCATGAATTCGCGGTGGATGGCCCGGTTGGCGATGAAATAGTCCCGTGTCGTGGGGTTGTCGAGGGCTTCGGCCTTGGTGATGAATGAGCGCAGCGCGTCAAGCTCACCGGCATCGCCGCGCGCCGCAATGATCCGTGCG
>JBCCUH010000125.1:0-6455 GCA_039197405.1 Pseudomonadota bacterium | reverse complement strand
TTGTAATGCAGGTTCCCGTCACCCAGATGGCCAAAGCAATTGACCCGCATGTCGCCCATCTCCGCGACGACCCTGCCCGCCCGTGCAATGAACTCGGGCACCTTGCTGATTGGGACAGAAATGTCATGACTGGACACAGAACCGACACGGCGGTTCGCCTCCGGGATATGTTCGCGCACGGACCAAAACTCGTCCCGCTGTCCTTTGGATTGCGCAATCAGACCGTCGCTGACCAGCCCGGCCTCAAGCCCTGCTTCAAAAAGCGTCATGAGCGCCGCTTGCGGATCAAGGCCTTTCGCCAATCCGACTTCAACCAGAACACTCCACTTCGGCGGGCTGTCAAAAGGTTGGCGGATATCGGGCAGTTCCTGCGCCATGAACTCCATGCCCCGACGGTGCATCAATTCGAAGGCGCTGACCCCCTCCCCGAGTTGGTCCCGCGCCATCGACAAAAGTGACACAGCAGCGTCCGGATTTGGCACAACCATCACCGCAGTGCCTTCACCTGCGGGACGCGGGCTGAGCTTCAGCGAGGCCGCGGTGATGATCCCCAAGGCCCCTTCCGCCCCGATCATCAGATTGCGCAGGTCAAACCCGGTGTTGTCCTTTCTGAGCCGTGACAACCCGTTCCAGATCGTACCGTCGGGCAGAACCGCTTCCAGCCCCAGACACAGATCCCGCGCGTTGCCGTAGCGCAGCACATTCACCCCGCCTGCATTGGTTGCCAGATTGCCACCGATCCGGGCCGTGCCCTCTGCAGCCAGTGACAGCGGAAAGAGGCGGCCTGCCTCTTCGGCTGCGCGTTGCACATCCGCCAGAATCGCCCCGGCCTCTGCAATCAGCACGTTCTCCTCAGGGTAGACATCCCTGATCCGGGTCATGCGCTCTACTGACACGATCAGCGGAAGCGGTCCGTCAGGCGCCACCTGACCGCCCACCAACCCGGTCCCCCCCGCATAGGGAACGATACCCACCCGCGCCGCATTGGCGGCTTTCACGATTGCAGACACCTCATCCACATTGCGCGGTCTGGCCAGAAGGCAGGGCTGCCCGGTGTAGCGTCCGCGCGGCTCTTCCAGATAACGCGGCTCGGCGGGGCTGAGGATACCATCGGGCAACACATCACGCAGCGCAGTTTCAAAAGCCGCATCAGCAGAGTTCAGGGTCATGATCTGGTCCGTCGTTGTTTACGGCTGGGTAGCGCGAAGCCAGGCCGGTTGCAGCAGAAAAATCGTCGGTTGCTTGGGCAAACTGCGCAAGGACACCTCTATCGCAGGGCCGTTCACCTTTCTTACATCAAACTCCGGCGTCATGCCTGCGACGAACCTTTCGCGTCCGAAATCACTGAACCAATGCATCGGAATAACCACCGACGACTTCAATCGCCGGACAATCCGCTGCATCATCTCAGTGGGCAAAGTGTACCCGCCATCCACGGGCACCATCGCCACATCAAGCCTGCCAATGGCTGCATATTGCTCGGGCGAGGGTTCTTGATGCAGATGTCCCAGGTGCCCGATACAAAGGCCTGCAACCTCAAAGATGAAGATCGAATTGCCGTTTTCCTCCACACCGCCGTACTGACTGCGAATGTCGGTGGAGACATTACGAACCAGCATTTCCTCTAGATCAAGATGATGCTCGATCCCGCTGCCATGGGTATCACCCCACCCTTTGAGCACATGCGGAATTGCCGGATCGGGGTTTGCAGTCCAATGGGTGTCATGGGCGTGATTCATTGTGACCACATCAGGGATCAAAGGCGCCGTGCCGATAAAGCCCGTGAAATCCGTCACCGCCGTTAGGCCGCCCTGCGTTTGAATGAGAAAACTGGCGTGCGCGATATAGTGGACGCGCACCGTGTGATCGGGCACAGGCGCTTGCCAGCTGGCGTTGTGAAGAAACTCAAGACCCGGCGCCGCGTCTGCTATGGCGATGCAGTGGCTGGGGCGTCGGTCGGCTTGGGCATGTGCAGCAGATCCAAGCGAAATGGCACAACACAACAAGGCAAGATATCTGAACATGGCGCATCTCCTTGAGGCAAGGATAGCCCGACTTGTTCAAAAGTCAGCCAACTTGCGTTTTTCCGCGGCGGTCCATGCGAAGCGCGGCATAAAGCACATGCGTGCGCCAACGCCCGTCAATCTGCAAATAGGCCTGCGCGACACCTTCGTATTTGAAGCCCGCGCTTTCCAGCAGGGCGCGCGAGGGTTTGTTTTCCGGCAGGCATGCCGCTTCCAGACGGGAAAGATCCAGCCGCTCCATTGCATAATGTACCAAGGCCACCAATGCTTCGCGCATATATCCCTGCCGTGCATAGCCTTCGCCGATCCAATATCCCAGCGTTCCCGATTGCGCCGGGCCGCGGCGGATATTGTCGAGGGTGATCGCACCCAAAAGCGCGCCATCTTCGCGCCGGGTCAGGAAAAGCGGCACAGCCGTTCCCGCGGAAATCGCACGCTGCGCCCAGTACACACGGTTGGTAAAAGCCTTGCGCGTCAGATGATCTGCGGCCCAGCTTGGCTCCCATCTGGTCAGAAACGCAGCGCTTCCGTCGCGCAGGGCTGCCCAGCTTCGAAAATCGGAATGCTGCGGCGGTCTGAGGGTCAGCCGCTCGGTCTCGATCTTGATCTTCTTGCGGGACAGGATCATTAAGCCGCTCTGCGCGCCAGCATGTCATCCAGTTTCGGCGCGCTGCTCACCGGGCCATAGAGCGCCAGCGCCGCGGGCGCCTCTCCAGCGATGAGGGCCGCGAAATCCCGCACGCCTTGCCGCGTCACCGCATCAATTCGCTCAACAGTTTCCTCAAGCGGTGGCACCCTGTCCCAGATCTGCACCAGCCGCGCCAGCCGCTCGGCCCGGCTGGACGGGCTTTCCAGCCCCATCAGCATGCCCGCCTTCATCTGCGCGCGGGCACGGTCAACCTCGGCATCGCTCATGTCATCGACTGCACGCGACAGTTCGGCCATGGTCAGATCACTCAGCTCGGCCAGTTGCTCGGCGCTGGTGCCTGCATAGATAGTGGTCATGCCAGTGTCCGAATAGGCCCCGGTCTGAGCAAAAATCGTGTAACACAACCCGCGCTTTTCACGGATCTCTTGAAAGAGCCGGCTGGACATACCGCCACCCAGAGCCACCGAATAGATCTGGGCTGTGTAGATGTCATCGCTGCGGTAATGCGGGCTTTCGAAGGCCAGAGCAAAATGCGCCTGTTCGAGCGTTTTGACCTCGCGATGTTCGCCGCCCCGGAATTGCGCCGGAACCCCATGGGTGGGTCCAACTGGTGTCATCGCACCAAAAAGCTGTTCGGCCAGCGTTACGATCTGATCATGATCGACCTGACCCGCCGCAGAGAGTATCATCTGACCCGGCCCGTAATGCTGCCCTACAAAGCCCTGCAGATCGGCGCGGGAAAAGCTTTTGACGCGCTCTTCCGGTCCGAGAATTGTGCGCCCAAGGGCCTGCTCGGGATAGGCGCGTTCCTGAAGCCAGTCAAAGATCACATCATCGGGCGTATCAAGCGCCTGACCGATCTCTTGCAGGATCACGCCGCGTTCCACCTCGATTTCGCCTTCATCAAAAACGGGATTGAGCAAGATGTCCGCGATCACATCCAGCGCCAGCGGCACATCATCGCCCAGAACACGCGCGTAGTAAGCGGTCACTTCGCGGCTGGTATAGGCGTTGATATAACCGCCCACATCCTCGATGGCCTCGGCGATATCAAGCGCGCTGCGCCGACTGGTGCCTTTGAACGCCATATGTTCGAGAAAATGCGCGATGCCGTTTTGCTCGGGGCGCTCGTCCCGCCCACCTGCGGTCACCCAAATCCCGATAGAGGCAGATTGCAGCCCCGGCATATGCTCGGTGACGATGCGAAAGCCATTGGACAGAGTGTGAAGATTGACGCTCAAGATGCGATCCTTTCGCGAATGAGCGCTTCCAGCGCGCCCAGATCATTGGGAACTTGGGTGATCCTTTCATCCCGGTCGAAAAGATCGGACATACGCGGCGGCAAAGGCGGACGAATGCCAGAGGCTTGCTCCACAGCATCGGGGAACTTCGCCGGATGCGCGGTTGCCAGCGTGATCATTGGCGCGCTTGCACCGCGCTGCTGCTCAGCGACTGCTGTGCCGATGGCCGAATGCGGACAAAGCAGCTCGCCACTTGCACCAAGCTGGCGTTTGATCTCGGCCAGCGTTTCATCTTCACTGACCCGGCCTGATCTGAAGGTTTCCTGCAAGGCCTGTAACGCGCCCTGGCTGACGGTAAACGCGCCTTTCGTCTTCAACTCGTCCATGACCTGCACGACCGCCGCGCCGTCCCGGCCATAGGCATCAAAGAGCGAGCGTTCAAAGTTGGAACTGACCTGAATGTCCATGGATGGGCTGATCGACGGAACAACCTCACCCATCGCGTAGGCGCCAGTGCTCAGACAGCGATGCAGAATGTCGTTCTGATTGGTCGCGATCACCAGATCCTCGATGGGAAGGCCCATGCGTTTGGCGATGTAGCCTGCGAAAATGTCGCCGAAGTTGCCGGTGGGCACAGTGAAGCTGACAGCCCGGTCAGGCGCGCCAAGTGCCACCGCAGACGAGAAGTAATAGACCACCTGCGCCAGCACACGCGCCCAATTGATCGAATTGACGCCCGCAAGCTGCACGCCATCGCGGAACTCGAAATCATTGAACATATCCTTAAGCCGCGCCTGGCAGTCATCAAAATGCCCTTCCAGCGCGAGGGCATGGACATTCGCGTCGCCCGGCGTGGTCATCTGGCGGCGCTGCACTTCGGACACGCGCCCATGCGGATACATGATGAAGACATCGACCGCATCCAGGCCCTTGAAGGCTTCAATCGCAGCAGAGCCTGTGTCGCCGGAGGTGGCCCCGACGATGGTGACACGGCGACCCGAGCGCGCCAGCGCGCGCTGGAACATCTGCCCAATCAGCTGCATCGCGAAATCCTTGAACGCCAGCGTGGGTCCGTGGAACAGCTCCAGCAGGAAATGACCCGGCGCCAGCTCTTTCAAGGGCGCGCGACTGGGGTGGGCAAAACCTTCGTAAGAGCGCGCGATGATGTCCTGAAACTCCGCATCGGTGAAGGTGTCCCCGATAAAGGGTTTCATTACCCGAAACGCGATCTCTTCATAGCTGAGGCCACGCAACGCGCGAATGTCATCCGCGCTCATCTGAGGGATCTCGCCCGGCACATACAGTCCGCCGTCGCGTGCCAGACCGGTCAGCATCGCCTCTTCAAACGTCAGCTCCGGCGCAGTGCCACGGGTAGAGATGTATTTCATGCGTTTGGTCCTTCTGTCCGGCGTGTCACGGGGCGCGCGCGCCAGAGGAAATAAAGTGTCATGATCGCCCAGATCACCGCCAGCGAAAACCAGGTCACGGCATATTGCAGGTGATCGTTCGGTATCCCGCTGGTGTCTACCGGCAATGGCGTCATTTGCGGGTCTGCAGGCGTCACATCGCGGGCGATGATCAGGGTCGGCTCTGTGCCAAGGGCAGCAGCCATCGCGGGAACGTCGCGGGCAAACCAGATATTGGCAGCCATGTCAGGCTCGGGGATAGCGCTGCCCTTCTCATCGGGCCAATGCAGGTTGCCGGTAACGTCGGCAGGGCCTTTCGCGCGCTCGGTCGCCTTATTCTCGGTCTTGGTAAACCCGCGATCCAGTAGCACTGTGCGACCATCGGCCAGAGTGAATGGTGCGATGATGCGGTAGCCGGCACCGATCCGCTTTTGCGAGACAAGAACGTGGATTTCGCCTGCGCCAATCTCGCCGCTTTCGAAGATGGGCAGATAGGTGTCCCGCCCTTCCTGTGCGTTTGCCGGAACAGAGACGGGCGCTGCGGAAATGCGCGCTTCGATATCTGCCAAAATGGCCTCTTTCCACGTCAGCCGTTGCATCTGCCAGACGCCCAGCGACACCAGAATGGCAACGCCGGCCAGACCGAAAATCAATGGGGTTATCACACGGGTCAGCATTTCAGGTCCGGGATGTGAAAAGGCGCGCAGCTTCTTGCCGCGCGCCCTGTCTTTTGAAGTGTTGCGGCTTGGGGTTCAAGTCGCAATGAGCGAAATCAGCCGCCCCAGACGTAAACAGCAGCAAAGAGGAACAGCCAGACCACGTCAACAAAGTGCCAGTACCACGCTGCGGCTTCGAAACCGACGTGTTTTTCTGCCGTGAAGTGACCGGCGTAAACGCGCATCAGGCAGACGAACAGGAAGATGGTTCCGATCACGACGTGAAAGCCGTGAAAGCCTGTCGCCATGAAGAAGTTCGCACCATAGATGTTGCCGGAAAAGCCGAAAGCGGCATGGCTGTACTCATAGGCCTGGAAGGCTGTGAAGATCGCACCCAGCACGATGGCCAGGATCAACCCGTTCTTGACGTCTTCGCGGTTGTCCTCATGCACCAGCGCGTGGTGTGCCCATGTGGCAGC
>JBCCUH010000124.1:0-6457 GCA_039197405.1 Pseudomonadota bacterium | reverse complement strand
CGAAAACGCAGGAAAACAACCGCCATGGATTGGGATAAGCTCAGAATATTTCACGCCGTGGCTGACGCAGGAAGCCTGACCCACGCCGGTGAAACGCTGCATCTGTCGCAGTCGGCTGTCTCACGGCAGGTGCGCGGTCTGGAAGAAAGCCTTAACACCACCCTTTTTCACCGCCACGCGCGCGGGCTGATTCTTACCGAACAGGGCGAGCTGCTGTTTGACGCGACCTCAGCAATGATCAAACGCCTTGATGCGGCAGAGGCGCGTATCAAGGACAGTGAAGAAGAAGTCTTCGGCGAACTGCGCGTGACCACGACAACCGGTTTCGGTTCGCTCTGGCTGGCGCCGCGCCTGCCGCATCTTTATGAAAAATACCCTGATCTGAAGATCGACCTGATGCTGGAAGAAAAGGTGCTCGACCTGCCGATGCGCGAGGCAGATGTGGCCATCCGCATGAAAGAGCCAAGCCAGGCCGATCTGATCCGCAAGCGGCTGATGACCGTTCATATGCAGCTGTACGCAGCCCCTAGCTATATTGCCGAACATGGCGCCCCCGAAAGCATTGAGGATATCGGCGCGCACCGGTTGATCTGTCAGAACCCACGCTCAGCGCAGGTCAACGCGGGGCTGATGCTGGTGCAGCATCTGCTGGCTTATGACGTGCCATCCATGCTGACAGTGAACAACTATTTCGGCGTGTTGCAGGCCGTGCTGCATGACCTTGGTATCGGGGTGTTGCCCGACTATGTCACGCAGGATTTCCCCGAACTGGTGCGCGTGTTGCCGGATCTGCGTTCCAACGAGGTGCCGGTGTTTCTAGCCTACCCCGAAGAGCTGCGCCAATCCAAGCGGATCAAGGTATTCCGTGACTTTGTGCAGGATGAGATCATCGCGTATCGCAAACAGCAAAAGGAAGCCGCACAATCGTGACCTGCGTGCGCCATGACACGCAGGCCATGCCAGTGTGTCAGCTTTGCGGGGTTAGCGAAAACTCCTGATACACATATCCGCTGCTGTAGGTTTTCAGATCGATCCGCTTCAGCCTGCGCGGTGTGATGCCACTTGCAAAAAGCGGCACGCCGCCGCCCAGCAGGATCGGCGCGATCTTCAGGCGCAGCCTGTCAATCAGACCCAGTGTCAAAAGCGCGCCCGCGAATGTTCCGCCACCACAGAGGTAAACCGGCCCGGATGCCGATTGCCTCAGAGCTTCCACAGCATCGCGCGTCAGCACTTTGTGGGCATGCACCTCGCTGTCCTTGGGCAGGTGCAGCTGCGATGAAAAGATGTGGCAGGACATATTCGGGTAAGGATTGTCACCAGCCTTCAGCCCGAAACCATAGCCAAACTCGTAGGTGTGCCGCCCCATGATCGCCATGTGATAGCTGCGGAGCCGGTCGAAATAATCATCAACCACCGCACCTTCTTGATCGAATTGGGAAATGTCGCCATTCACGCCGGAAATATACCCGTCCAGAGAGACGGAAACGTCGTAGATAATCGGATGCATTGTGTGCTCCTGTCAAAATCAGTCCAACAGGCCTTTTGGCCTAAACGAAGTGTTGGGCTTATTTGATCACTGTCAGAGCACTCCTCTTGCCGAGGCCGGTAATGTGACATTGATGCGCACAAGGCGTCAACCACCCCCTTCACCCCGCGCGCCGAAGCAGGCATAAGGCGCGCACAACCCACGTCTATTCCAAGGACCAGACACATGCATGACATCAAAGCCATCCGCGAAAACCCTGACGCGTTTGATGCCGCCCTTGCCCGGCGCGGCGAAGCTGCGATGTCGTCGTCCCTGCTCGAGATTGACGCCGCGCGCCGCGCGAAAATCCAGGCCGCTGAAGAAGCACAGGCTGAACAAAACAAGGCCTCCAAAGCGGTGGGCGCTGCCAAGGCCAGCGGCAATGAAGCAGAGTTCGAGCGCCTGCGTGCGCTGGTGGCCGAAAAGAAGGCCGCCGTTGCCCAGCTGACCGAAGACGCCAAGGCAGAGGACTCAAAGCTGACTGATTTGCTGGCGCGCATTCCCAACAACCCTGCAGATGATGTTCCCGACGGGGCGGATGAAGACGATAATGTCGAGGTGAGCCGTTGGGGCGATCAGCCCGCGTTCGATTTTGCCCCCAAAGAGCATTACGAGATTGCGGGCGTTGCCGCTTCGATGGATTTTGACACCGCTGCGAAAATCTCCGGCAGCCGCTTTGTGATGCTGAAAGGCGCTGTTGCGCGCATTCACCGCGCACTTGCCCAGTTCATGGTCGACACGCATGTGGACGAAAACGGGCTGACCGAAATGAACAGCCCTGTAATCGTCCGCGATGAGGCGATGTATGGGACGGACAAACTGCCGAAATTCGGTGAGGACAGCTATCAGACCACCAATGGCTGGTGGCTGGTGCCGACATCGGAGGTGCCACTGACCTATTCGGTTGTGGGCGATGTTCTGGAAGCAAACGCCTTGCCTATCCGCATGACCGCCCACACCGTCTGTTTCCGTTCAGAAGCTGGCAGCGCCGGGCGCGACACAGCAGGCATGTTGCGCCAGCACCAGTTTGAAAAGGTCGAGATGGTCTCGATCACCCACCCCGATGAAAGCGATGCGGAACAGCAGCGCATGCTGAAATGCGCCGAGGGTATTCTGGAGGCGCTTGGTGTGCCGTATCGCACCGTGATCCTGTGCACCGGTGACATGGGCTTTGGTGCGCGCCGCACCTTTGATATCGAAGCCTGGCTGCCGGGGCAAAACGCCTACCGCGAGATCAGTTCGGTTTCGAACACCGGTGATTTTCAGGCGCGCCGCATGAATGCGCGTTTCAAGCCGGAAGGGGGCGGAAAGCCGCAATTTGTGCACACGCTCAACGGCTCAGGTCTGGCTGTTGGACGCTGCCTGATCGCTGTTTTGGAAAACGGTCAAAACGCAGATGGATCGGTGACGCTGCCTGAAAAGCTTGCCCCCTATCTTGGCGGCAAGACCACGCTGACCAAAGATGGCGCTCTGGCGTAAACAGTTTCAGGCCTGCCCAATGATCATGGGCGGGTCTGTTTTACCTGCATCGGCTGCGATAGCAGCTTAGATTATCCAAGCGCGCGCAGGCGCTTGATCAGGCTGGATGTGTCCCAGCGCGCACCGCCAAGCTTTTGCACATCCTTGTAAAACTGATCGACAAGCGCGGTCACAGGCAGGCTCGCCCCGACTTCATCCGCAGTGTCCAGACAGATCCCCAGATCCTTGCGCATCCAGTCCACTGCAAAGCCGTGATCAAACTCATCGGCAACCATCGTGTCCACGCGGTTCACCATCTGCCAACTGCCCGCAGCGCCGCCGCCAATCACATCGACAACCGCGCGCCCGTCAAGGCCAGCCTTTTCGGCAAAGTGCAGCCCTTCGGAAAGCCCCTGCACCAGACCGGCGATACAGATCTGATTTACCATCTTGGTCAACTGCCCCGCGCCGCTGTCACCCAGACGCACGCATTTCTTGGCAAAGGCCGCGATCATCGGTTCAGCCCGCGCGTAGGCGCCTTCATCGCCGCCGCACATGACAACCAGTTGGCCGTTCTCGGCCCCAGCCTGCCCCCCAGAGACCGGCGCATCGACAAAGCTGATCTGCCGGGCGTCAGCGTCTTTATAAAGCTCGGTCGTGACCTTGGCGGAGACTGTCGTGTGATCAACAAAGACGGTGCCATCGGCCATCCCGACGAATGCGCCATCCTCGCCCAGGCAGACAGATCGCAGATCATCATCATTGCCGACGCAGGCAAAGACGAAATCGGCACCTGCCGCCGCCTGCTTTGGTGTCGGTGCTGCGCGGCCGCCGTGCTCGGCCACCCAGGCCTCAGCCTTGGCCTGCGTCCGGTTGTACACGGTCACCTCGTGACCGGCTGCTTTGAGATGTCCGGCCATCGGATAGCCCATGACCCCAAGTCCCAAAAACGCGCAAACTGCCATCGGCTTTTCCCTTCGTGATTTCTGTCATAAACCATGTGCCTGAGTCTGGCGCGCAAAGACAAGCCCAAGCCTTGGCCCATCAGACCGCAAATGCAACATGACTGATTGATCCGAGGCCCCAATGGCACTTTTCTTTCGCTGGATGATGCGCCTGACAGGGGGCATCCTGATCCTGGGACTAATGGCGCTTTTGCTGGTCTACTATCTGGCATCCCGGTCACTGCCCGATTACGACAAGACGCTGGCTGTCGATGGGGTCAGCGCCCCGGTCGAGATCGTGCGCAACAATGCAAATGTTCCGCATATCTTCGGACAAGCGGATGAAGATGTGTTCTTTGGTCTTGGCTACGCCCATGCGCAGGACCGGTTGTGGCAGATGACAATCATGCGCAGAACGGCGCAGGGACGCCTGTCGGAAGTGTTCGGCCAGCGCACCGTCACCATCGACTCGCTGCTGCGGCGGCTGGATATCTACCGGCTTGCGACCGAATCCGTTGCCGCGCAGGATGCGCGCACCACTGCGGCGCTGACAGCCTATTCGGCAGGCGTGAATGCGCGCATCGCCGAGATCAATGACCGCGCGCTGGGGCGCGGCGCACCCGAGATGTTTCTTTTCAACGCGCCCGTTGCGCCATGGCGTCCTGCAGATTCGCTCAGCATCGTCAAGCTGATGGCCCTGCAACTTTCCGGCCATCTGGAAAAGGAAGTGATCCGCGCACGTACCTCGCTGTTGCTGCCAGATGCGCGCAGGCTGGCCGATATCCTGCCGGACGCCCCCGGGGCCGGTGTGGTGGAACTGCCCGAATACGCTAGCATCGTTCCCGGCACTCCCCGCTTTGCAGAGGCGCAGCCCCTGCCCGATCACCCGCTGTCCCCGTTCAACCCGCGCGAGCTGGCCGGTGCTTCCAATGCCTGGGCCGCGGCGCCTGACCGTTCGGCGCGCGGCGGCACGCTTTTGGCCAATGATCCGCATCTGGGGCTGACAGCACCATCGTTCTGGTATCTGGCGCGGCTTGAGCTGGAGGCAGGTGGCGTCATTGGCGCAACCATTCCTGGGATGCCGATTGTTCTGGTGGGCCGGTCCGCACGGCTAGGCTGGGGGCTGACCTCGTCCTATCTTGATGATCAGGACGTCTTCATCGAACAGCTGAACCCGGACAATCCCGAAGAATACCTTGGCACCGAAGGGTACACACCCTTTGCGAGCCGCAAATCCATCATCACCATCAAGGATAGCGAGCCGCTAACATTGACGCTGCGCTGGACAGAGAATGGCCCGGTTCTGCCGGGATCCTTCAACGGGTTGGAAACCATCACCCCGCCCGGTCACGTCACCGCCCTTGGCTGGACAGCACTCAGCCCGCGGGACACCTCCATGAGCGCCGCAATCGGCATTATGGAAGCGGCCGATATCGACAGCGCCCTCGTGAGCGCACAAACCTATGTCGCGCCTGCACAGAACCTGACGCTGGTCGATGAAAAGCGGATCGCTATGAAACTCATCGGAGCCATGCCGAAACGCGATACGGCGCATCAAAGCCAGGGCAGACTGCCCAGCCCCGGCTGGATTGCGGCCAATCGCTGGCAGGGTATCTTTGCCAACGCTGGCAACCCGACGTTCATCGACCCCGAAGGCGGTATTCTGGGCAATACCAACAACAAGATTGTCGACCGGGCCTTTCCCCGGCACGTCAGCTATTCCTGGGGTGACAGCCAACGCGTCCAGAGATGGCAGCGGCTGATGCAGGCCCGGCAGGTTCACACCCGCGACAGCTTTGTTGAAGCGCAGCTTGATACGGTGTCGAATGCGGCGCGCTCGCTCTTGCCGCTCATCGGTGCAGATTTGTGGTTCACCGGGGAAGCGGCATCTGCCGGCACGCCTGAGCGCAAGCGCCAGATCGCACTGGAACTTCTGGCCGAATGGAATGGCGAGATGAACGAGCATCTGCCCGAGCCACTGCTCTATTCTGCCTGGTTGCGAGAGGTGCAAAGCAAGCTCATTCAGGATGAACTGGGACCTCTGTCCAAGGAGTTCACCCATGTGGAGCCGCTATTCATCGAGCGCGTCTTCCGCGACATCGACGGGGCAGCCGTCTGGTGCGATATCCTGCAATCCGCGCCAGTGGAAACCTGCACGGATATCGCCCGCATCGCGCTGGACCGTGCGATATTGTGGCTTGAGGAAAACTACGGCAACGACATTACCGCGCTGCGCTGGGGCGATGCGCATCAGGCCACACATGACCACGGCGTGTTGGGCGGCATTCCGGTGCTGCGCTATTTCGTGAACATTCGCCAGTCCACCTCTGGTGGCGACAACACTCTGATGCGCGGCAAGACCAGAGGTGGCGCTGGCGCAGATGCGTTCCAGAACGTGCACAGCGCCGCCTACCGCGGGGTTTATGATTTTGCCGATCCGGATAGCTCGCTCTTTATCATCTCGACCGGGCAGTCGGGGCATTTGCTGTCGCGGCATTATGATGATCTGGGCACGCTCTGGCGGCGTGGT
>JBCCUH010000123.1:0-6460 GCA_039197405.1 Pseudomonadota bacterium | reverse complement strand
GGCATGTTTAACCTTAACAAGTTAATAGTTGCGATGTTAAGTAACTGAGGCTTGCAATGTCAAGCCCAAGTTGGCAGCAGGGAATGCGTCATCCTTGCGAACTGAGTACTCATGCCCCCTCGTTTACCATCAACATCCCGCTCTCTGCCAATCGCGCTGATCCGCGCGCGCGAAGGTGTGATGGCGCCCATCCGCGAGATGCTGGCCGAAACAGGCATCACCGAACAGCAATGGCGCGTTTTGCGCGTTCTGTCCGAACATGGGTCGCTGGACACCACGACGCTGGCAGACCGGGCCAGCCTGCTGTTTCCAAGCCTCACGCGGATTGCCACGACGATGCGCAACAAGGGGCTGATCACCCAGACGCGTGATGACAAGGATCGGCGCAGGCAGCTGATCGCGATCACCGAGGCCGGCCAGAAGATCATCGACGACCGCGCCGACCAATCGGCGCAGATCGTCAGGGACTTCCGCACAGCGCTGGGTGACGAGAATTACGAAACGCTGCTTGATCTTCTGGCCAGGCTGGATCCCGGCTCGCGCGATTAACCCCGAACCAGACCCTTGGCGCGCCACTCATCGAAAATCTCCAGCGCAGTCTGGGCGAAAATCCCGTCGTTGATGTGGCCCTTGATGTGGTAGACATCAGCATTTTTCGGCATGCCAGCATCCATTTCCTGCATGAACGCACTCAAGCCCGCTGGGTTGTGCAAATCTGCGCCCTCTCTGTCCCATTCGCCCAGGCCGTCCTTTGGCAGCAAGACGGCCGTAGGCCCCTTGGCCTGCGCCAGATGCGCGGTATGCGCGCGGGCCACTTCGCGCACTTCGGCTTCATTCAGCACGATCGAGGTGATCAGCCGGTTGTGCGCATGGCTGATGTGGTTTGACCATTTCACCGGCACGCCTTTCCAGCCGATGATATCCACCAGATCGTAACAGCCTGGCGCCACCAGCTGCGGCGTGCCGTTTCGCCCCGCAGCGGTCAACCTGCCTGCCCCGGCAGAGACGTCCGAGCCATGCACATGGTTGCCCAGCTCTTGCGTGCAGAAGTCAAAGACGCAGGCAAATGCGCCCTGTTCTGCCAGGCTTTCAAAGGCGCGTCCCCCCATGCCCGTGGCGTGAAACACCGCCACTTCATAGCCGCGTTCTTCCAGCGCAGGTTTCAATGTTAGCATATAGCGCAGCGCGGATGAGCCAAGTGACGTCATCCCGATCAAGGGCCGCGCGGTGTCCGGTTTCTCGACCGCGCGCGCCGCGCCCAAAACCGCGCCAGCCGCCTGGCTGAGCGAGGCTTTGCAGACCGAGTTCAACCCATATAGACCACCGGCCCACAGGATCATCTGCGCATCGGCTGCCAGCCTTTCCGCCGGAATGAGGGGCGAGAAGGAGATGGTCGACACGATGTATTTGGGCACGCCCAGCGGCAGGGCGGCACAGACGTCCAGCGCCAGATCGGTGCCCATGGATCCGCCAAGGATGATGACCCCGTCAAATTCGCCTTGCGCATAAATACGTGTTGCCAGCAAGGCCGCACCGCGCGCCATGATCTGCATTGCGGTGTTTTCATCCCCTGATGAGATTGCCGCCTCGATGGAACTGCCGCCTTCGGTTGCGACCTCATGTTTGGAATAACCGGTGGGGTGGGCAGGATCGCCCAGCACCGAGACATCCATCGTGATGACGCCGCCGCCCTGCGCCTTGATGACCCCGGAAAGGTAGCTTAGCTCGTCGTCCTTGGTGTCATAGGTGCCGATGATCAGGATGGTTCTGTCGGTCATGGCCGGGCTCCCCGTTTTACAGTTTGATCCAGGCGGTTTTGAGATCGATGTATTTGTCGATGGCATGCAGCGATTTGTCATGCCCGTTGCCGGACTGCCCGACGCCGCCTAAAGGGACGGTGCCATCCGCGCCGCCATAGGTATTCACATGCATCAAGCCGGTGCGCACGGATCGGATCATGCGATGCGCGCGGCTTAGGTCCGACGTCCAGACAGCCCCGGCCAGACCATAGTCTGTGGCATTGGCAAGGTGCACCGCCTCTTGCTCGGTCTGGAATGAGGTGACGCCCAGCACCGGGCCGAACACTTCCTTTTGGAAAAGGGACGCCTCTGCCGTCACACCTGTGAAAATCGTTGGCTCCATGAAATAGCCGCCTGTGCTTTGCAGGATACGCGCGCCGCCGGTGACAAGTGTTCCGCCCTCCTGCTGGCCTGTGTCGACGAACCTCAGGTTCTGCGCCAGCTGCCGCTCGGAGTTGACCGCGCCGATATGCGTCTCAAGGCTGAGAGGATCGCCCACGCGCATCGCGGCGGTGGCGTTGATCATGGCGGCGACGAAATCGTCGTGAATACGCGCGTCCACCAGCAGGCGCGATCCGGCGACACAGACCTGCCCTGCATTGCGGAAGATGCCTGCGGCAGCGACCTTGGCCGCTTCATCCAGATCGGGCGCATCAGCGAAGACGATGTTGGGGGACTTGCCACCCAGTTCCAGATAGACCCGTTTCATGTTGGAACGCGCGGAATACTCCAGCAACCGCCGCCCGGTTGCACCGGAGCCGGTAAAGACCAGCGCATCCACATCCATCGACAGGGCCATGGCTTCGCCCACCACCGCCCCTTCACCGGTAACGGCGTTCAGCACGCCCGGTGGCAGCCCTGCCTCATGCGCCAGCTCAATCATTCGCATCAGCGAAAGGCTGGCGGTTTCAGCAGGTTTAAGCACCACGGAGTTGCCCATCGCCAGCGCAGGCCCCAGTTTCCACGCACCGATCATCAGCGGGAAATTCCAAGGGATGATGGCGCCGACCACGCCCACCGGCTCCTTGAGGATCATGCCCAGCACATCCGCAGAGGTTGGCGCAACCTCGCCATAGATCTTGTCGAGCGCTTCGGCGTAATAGCGGATCGTTCCAGCGGCTGAACCCGGCTCTGCCTTGAGGGCCATGCCAATCTCGGTGCCATTGTCACGCACGCCCAGTACCGCGAGTTCCAGCGCATGTGCGTCAATCAGATCGGCCCATTTGTGCAGGACTTTCTTGCGTGCTGCGGGGGGCTGCCGTGCCCAGCGACCATCCTCGAAAGCGCTGCGCGCGGCTGCGATGGCTGCGTCCATATCCGCCTTTGTGCCGCGGGCCGCCTGGGTCAGGACCTGCCCGTTCAGCGGTGACAGGATATCCATCATCGCCCCGTCTGACGCCGGGACCGCTTCACCGCCGATGATGTGCAATCTAGGTGGGACGGGCGTGCTGCGCAGCGCGTCGATCTGGTTCTGGTCCATGGGGCTACCTCATTTGGCTGTCATGAATGTCATGATCTTCTTCGGGTTGGTGCGCGCGAAATTCCCGGATCAGGGTCCGCACATGCAGTGCCAGAACCAGCAGGATGATCACGAAGATAATAAAGGAAACCGGCCTGTCGATCATGTCCAGCGGTGTTTTCAGACGCGGCATGGCCGAACGCAGCTTGACCTCCATGATGCCGCCCAGAACCATCCCGAGGATGATCGGCACGATCGGCAGGTTCAGTCGCTTGAGGATCAGGCCGAAGACGCCGAAGCCGGCAGCGATCATGCAGTCGGTCAGCGAATTGCGCAGGCTGTAGACGCCAACAAAGGACAACGTGAGGATCATCACGCCCAGAAACCGGGTGGGAATGCGGATGATCCTTGTCAGCAGGTTGGTCGAGAACAGCAAAAACACCATGACGATGACGTTCAGCAGGATCAGCGCCAGATAAAGGCCGTACACCAGATCAATGTTGTTCTGAAAAAGCTGCGGGCCGGGGATCACGTTGTGCACGTAAAAGACCGACAGCATCATGGCGGTCAGCGCCTCGCCGGGAATGCCGAGCGCAAGCAGCGGGATCATCGCCGCAGCGGGCACCGCGTTGTTGGCGGCCTCGGACGCGACCAGCCCCTCAGGCGAGCCCTTGCCGAAAGCCTCTGGCGTTTTGGAGGTTTTCTGCGCGTAGGTGTAGCTCATGAACTGGGCGGTGAACTCTCCCGTGCCGGGGATCATGCCCAGCAAAACGCCAAAGCCCGAGGCGACGGTGGCCACGCGTTTGTGGCTCAACAGCTCTTTCAACCCTGCGCTCATGCGTCCTTTGACAGGTTTGGCGTCAGGGCTACTGTCCGGGGCGGTGAGCAGGAAAAACGCCTGGCTCAGAGCGAACAGCCCCAGGACCACGACGATCAGATTGATGCCTGAGCTGAGAAACGACAGACCAAATGTGTAGCGTTGCGTGTATGTGACCGCATCCAGCCCGACCGTTTGCAGAAATATCCCGAACGTCGCCAGCAGCCCGGCGGCGAAAATCTGGCCGCGATGGGCAAGGATGACGAGGATGATGCCCAAAAGCGCTGCGAGGAAAATCTCGCGGCTGCCAAACATGGGCGCGATAAGGGCCAGAACCGGCGACAGCAGGATCAGGCAGAGAATGCCGAAAATGCCGCCCCAGAAAGACGCGCTGTATGCCAGCGACACGGCGCGATGGGCCTCACCCCGCTCGGTCATCGGATAGCCGTCGTAGGAGGTCAGCGCATTGACGGCGGTGCCTGGCGTGTTGATCAGAACAGCGGGGATCGCGCCGCCATACATCGAGGATCCGTAGATGCCCAGCAGCATGGTCAGCCCGACAATCGGATCGAGCGAAAAGGTTGCGGGCAGCAGAATAGCGATTGCAACGGCAGGGCCGACACCCGGTATCGCGCCAATGATCACCCCGCCGATTGACCCGACAAGCAGGGCGATGATTACATCCCAGCGGGCCAGCATTTCGGCCCCGGCAAGCAGGTTTTCCATCAGTTTGCTCCGTTCAGAAGTAGGTCAGCATGATCTGGCGCAGCCCATCAGGCAACGCCTCGTAAATGCGTCCGCCGGGCAGCTTGACCTGCAAAAACGCCTTGAAGAGGAGGGTGATCACAACGGCGCTTGCGGCCGCGGCCAGCAGGGCGCCTGCGCTGCGATAGCCGGCGCGCAGGGTCAGCAGCACCGCGAATATCAATGTTGACGGCAGATAGCCTGCATAGGGCACAATGGCCGCATAGGCGATGAACCATGCTGCGTATTCTAGCGAACTGATCCACAGCCAGACCTCTTTCCATCGCCCTTCCAGACGTTCGGATAGCAAAGATCCCAGCAGGTGAAAGGCGGCAAAAACCGTCATGCCGGTCAGCGAAACCGCAGGCCAGAACCAGGGCTGGGCGAAGAGTTTGGCACCCCGTTTGGAGGCGGTCTGCCCGGTGATCTGCGATAATAGGACTGCCGCGACGCCCAGTAGGATCCATGCAAAGACGATATCGCCGGGGCGGCGATACCGTTTGAACAGCGATTGCAGTGTTTTCACACGAGACATGGACAAGCTCCTGGCCGTCAGGTGTCAGCGGGTCACCGGGCAGTCAGGCCCGCCCGGTGCTGTGCGTTGCCGTCTGCTTTACTCTGACAGCAGCTTTTCGATACCGGCCAGGGTGTCGATATCCTTGGTGATCTGCGCTTTCACCTCATCGGCTGCCTGCCAGTAGACCAGCGCACCTGTCTCGGACGCCAGCTTTTGCGCGCGCTCTGACATCACGGTTTTAGATGCAACGGCAATGATCTTTTCGCGGACGTCGGCAGGCGTGTCCTTATGCACGAAAAGACCATTCCAAAGCGCGACATTCAGCGAAGGCGCAAGCTCGGCCACTGTGGGTGTGTCGGGCGTCAGCGAAATGCGCTCTGACCCGATGGAGGCAAGTACCTTCACATCGTCCAGGCAGGGCAGGATCAGCTGCAGCGTCGTGTTGATCACATCCACATCGCCGGAGGCCAGTGTGTTGCAATCCAGCGCGTCAAAAGCCGCGTCGGAGGCGTAGGAAAAGCCCAGCTCCTTGGCCAGTCCAAAGGTCACCTGCGTCGGCACAAGCGGTGCGCCGAAGTGGCCAAGCACCACATCGTTGCCTTTGGCATGTTCTGCCAGACCCGCCATGTCGTCATAAGGTGCATTGCCACCCGCCGCGATCACGAAAGGATAAGTCAGGAAGTTGCCCAGCGGCTCGAACGGGTCCGGATTTAGCTCGGGGATGCCGACCTGCGGGCCGACGACCGGGATCGCGATGATGAACGATCCGATGGTGTAGCCATCAGCAGGTGCATTGGCGACCTCGATTGCGCCGGGGAAAGGGCCACCGCCGCCACCGGGCTTGTTCACCACAGCTGCCGGAGTGCCGTATGCGGCCTGAAAGTCTTCCGCAATCATCCGCGTCAGCACATCTTCCAGATCCCCCGGAGGCCACGGCACGATGAACTCGACAGGCTTTTCCGGGTATTCCGCCTGCGCTGTGCCGGCAACGGCTGCGGCCGCAAGCGCCATCGCCGTCAGTGATTTGACAAATTTCGACATACGTCTCTCCCTGATTTGGTTCATATTTTGAACCGTTGTTTCAGAAAATAGTTGCCTTGTTAAATTACCTCTGTCAAACTTTT
>JBCCUH010000122.1:0-6462 GCA_039197405.1 Pseudomonadota bacterium | reverse complement strand
CCAATTTAAACGACCAGCATGCGAGGGCGTCGCCCCTCCGCTTCGGCAAAGTCTTCCACCGATTTTTGAATCGCAGCAAAGCCTGCATCGCCCTCATAGGCGGCACCGTAGACACCGGCGAGCGTTTTGACTTCCGCGCGGTGGCGGCCGAATGCTTTTTCCAAGGCCATGCTGATCTCTCCTACACTGGCGCGGGCGCGGGCGGCTTCGACGGCGGCTTCCAGAAGATTGCCGCCCTCATTGGCGCGGCGTGTGAGCTCTGTCAGAGCCGTGTCGCAGGCGGCTGGATCGCGACTGGCGCGGATGCTGCCCAAACGCGCAACCTGGGCCTCGCGTACCGCCGTGTTGTCAATATCGCGAATGTCGATCGGGTCTTCTTTGTCCAAGCGATATTTGTTGACGCCAACGATCACCTCATCGCCCCGGTCAATCATCGCCTGCCGTTTGGCAGCTGCTTCCTCGATTCTGAGTTTGGGCATGCCGGAGGCGACAGCCTTGGTCATACCGCCCATGTCCTCGACTTCCTCAATCAGTTTCCACGCCTCTTCCGCCAGCTCATTTGTCAGGCTTTCCACGTAGTAGGAGCCTGCCAGCGGGTCGACCACATTGGTGACGCCGGTTTCCTCTTGCAAGATCAGCTGGGTGTTGCGGGCGATGCGGGCGCTGAATTCGGTTGGCAGCGCGATGGCCTCGTCAAGCGCGTTGGTATGCAGACTTTGCGTGCCGCCAAGCACCGCCGACATCGCCTCATAGGCCGTACGCACCACATTGTTGTAGGGGTCTTGTTCCTGCAAGCTGACGCCGGAGGTCTGGCAATGGGTGCGCAGCATTTTGGAACGGGGGTTTTTCGCGCCCAGATCATCCATGATGCGATGCCACAGCTGGCGCGCGGCGCGCAGTTTGGCCGCTTCCATGAAGAAGTTCATGCCGATGGCGAAGAAGAACGACAGGCGGCCTGCGAACTTGTCCACATCCATACCGCGCGCCATGGCGGTTTTGACGTATTCGCGTCCGTCTGCCAGCGTATAGGCGAGTTCCTGAACGAGGTTCGCGCCCGCCTCTTGCATATGGTAGCCGGAGATCGAAATGGAGTTGAACCTGGGCATCGCGGCGGAGGTATATTCAATGATATCCGCGATGATCCGCATCGAGGGTTCGGGTGGGTAGATATAGGTGTTACGGACCATGAATTCTTTGAGGATATCATTCTGGATCGTGCCTGAGAGCACCGATTTATCATGGCCCTGTTCTTCGCCCGCGACGATGAAACTGGCCAGCACCGGGATAACTGCGCCGTTCATCGTCATGGAGACCGACACCTTGTCGAGCGGGATCTGATCAAAGAGGATTTTCATGTCCTCGACGCTGTCAATGGCAACGCCGGCCTTGCCCACGTCACCCACAACGCGCGCATGATCGCTGTCATAGCCGCGGTGGGTGGCCAGATCGAAAGCGACCGAAACGCCCTGCTGACCGGCGGCCAGGTTCTTGCGGTAAAAGGCGTTGCTTTCTTCGGCGGTGGAAAAGCCCGCGTATTGGCGGATCGTCCACGGGCGGCCCGCATACATAGTTGCCTTGACGCCGCGTGTGAACGGTTCTGCCCCGGGCGTGCCACCCATATGGGGCAGATCGGCAGTGTCATCTGCGGTATAAAGCGGTTTGACGTCGATGCCTTCCAGCGTCTTCCATGTCAGATCATCAAGCGGGCGGCCGCGTAGCTCCTTCTCAGCCTGGTCGCGCCAATTGGTATCCTTGCTCATGCTTTTGTCCTCTTGTTTGAGACGCATGCGGCAAATGTGCCTTTGCCTGCATGCTCTCGTGTTCTTCCAGATAAGTTGCCAATCCGTCCGCGCCCGTACGCAGCCAGAAAATATCGTCCGCATAGCGGTCCTGCAGGCTGGCCTTTTGCATGTCTGTCAAAGGGTGCCAGCGACCTGCGCGGCTGCGTGCGGTCAGTTGCGTGCGTTCCGCGTCGCTCAGTGGCAGGCGCAGCAACTCCGGCAAAGCGGGGCGCGCATTGCGCCAGATCACTTCGCGGCAGGCCGGCATGATTGTACCGGTCGCAGCCTCCAGCAAAACATCGGGTTGGCCGACCATACGTTCGTAAGGGCTGACGAACAGCGGCACACCCTGCGCAGCGGCAGCGATATCGGCAATCACGTCCCGCCAGTTGCGCGGTTGTTGGACCAACCGCGCAATCCTGTCCTGACCCGGAACCTGATGGCCGCGCGGCAGCGAATAGGTCAGCGCCGAGGCCCAATAGCTGTCCAAGGATCGGATCGAGAGGATGATCTCGCTCACCTCGCCGCCAAAAGCGCTCACGTAGCGGGCCACCCGGTCGCCCGCGCCGGGTTTGTGCCGCGTCGTGGCGAAATTGTGCCGCATCGTGCCAAGGATGTTCTCTTCGGAAGCGATGATCCGCGACAGCCCGCGTGCACGCGACCGCGCCAGGTTCAGCCTGATGCGCCCCTCGGCCCGCGATCGGGCCTGTGACGGGTTGACCATAAGGGGCCGTGGGAGGACCCCATGCATCAATCCTCCGCGCAGCCGGATGGGTCCCCAAAACCCGACGCCCCGTATCGCCAGTGCAGCTGCGTTGCGCCTGAGATAGGTTTGCAGGCTGGTCGATCCTGTTCGATGTGCACCAATGTGCAGCGTTACCTTCATGCCCGATACCTTTTACCATCTCGCGCGCGCCGGTCTTCATCAGTTGACGCGCCTGGCAGTTGGCATAGGCACGGTCCGTGCAGTTTCCCTTAAAGATAAATTTTGCAGCAATATCCCAGCAGCCTCTGGTCTGCGCTGCAACTGCGCCCCATATTAAGGCTCGGTAAGGAGAGCGCATGACCCGCAAGTCCCTCAAACTATTGGCAGCTTTCTGCGTCGCGGCTTTGCCCGCTGCAGGGATTTCCCAGCAATCGGTGACACTGGATGAACTGATGGTCGAAAATACATCAGATTTGAGCGAGTTTCGCTGGACCCATCGCCCGGTCATTGTGTTTGCCGACAGCGTGAATGATCCGCTGTTCGCCCAGCAGATGGACCTGCTGGCTGACAGGGCCACTGAGCTGCTTGAGCGTGATGTCGTCATTTTGACCGATACAAACCCTGACGAGCTTGGCCCGTTGCGGGAAAAGCTGCGTCCGCGCGGGTTCATGATGGTGCTGATCGGCAAGGACGGCGGGGTCAAACTGCGCAAACCCTTCCCGTATAATGTGCGCGAGTTGACACGCAACATCGACAAAATGCCCATTCGGCAGCGCGAAATCCGTGACCGGCGCGGCGACGGCAGTTGATGCGCAATCTTGTGCAACCCCGAAGTTGACCCTATATTAAGGCCATGAGAATAGCAGGAGACCGATATGGAACGTGATCCGAACATTCCGCTTACTCCGATCCCGCTGAAGGGCGGGGCAGGTCCGCGTCCGGGCTATTGATCCCACGTTTGACCCGCTGCATGACCTGATTGGCAGAGGCGGCACCGCCTTCTGAATAGGCCTTGATCAGCCGCAATGTGTACTCGCCCATGCGCGCCGCACGCAGGCGCATCTCTATGTAATCGCGATACATAACGATCCTGCGGTCCTGCTCCAGTTGCTGGAACCGCTCGCCGCGCATATCCCCTGACAGGGCGCCAATGGATGCAACCAGCCCGTAAAAGCTGATCACCGCATCAATGGTCTGCCGTGGCAGCACCTCAATCTCATCCACCAGCGCAGAAAACACGCGATCATGGGTCTCGCGTGGAATGAACGGCACGAAATCCGCGTCCCGTGTCATCTTTTCGATGATCTCATCCGCAAAGGCCTGCGCCTGCCCATCCACGTAATAGGCCGCCAGCGTATTGCCAATCTCGGCATAAAGCGCCTTGTGATAGTCGCGCAGCCGTTCCGCTTTGGCCTGCGTCCGGCCCAATTCGGCAAAGATCGTAGAGGTCAGCCAGCCCGTCGCAATCACGGACCCGGCAACGATCGCCGCCCAAAGCTGCACAGGCAGGTCCGTCAGCGACGCCAGCACCATCAGCGGCACGCCGATGATCACCGCCAGTGGCAGTGCAATGTTGAACAGGAACCTTGCAAACACCCGCCGCGCAACAGGCGCATCTTCCGAAATCAGGAAGGCGATCACCAAAATGGCGCAGGCCGCAAGCCCCAGCACCATCCAGTATTGCGCAACGAATTGGGCCATGGCAGGTTATTCGAACTCCATGATCACGTCATCAACCGCCAGGCTGTCGCCTGCCCCTGCGTTGATCTTCGCCACCACGCCTTTCTTTTCGGCGCGAAGGATGTTTTCCATCTTCATGGCTTCCACGGTGCAAAGCGCCTGGCCTTCCTGCACTTCCTGCCCCTCTTCCACATCGACCTTCGCGATCAGACCCGGCATCGGGCAGAGCAACATCTTGGATGTGTCGGGCGGCACTTTCTCGGGCATCTTGCGGGCAAGCTCGGCCTGACGCGGGCTGCGCACATGCACCTTCAGATCCGCCCCGCGCGAACGCACGCGGAACCCGCCGGGAATCTTGCCGATCTTCATGACCAGCGGCGCACCATCCACGATCATATCCGCGATGGTCTTGCCCGGTGTCCAATCACCGGAGACCCGCAGCTCGCCGCCATCCTCGAATGTGATGGTCGAGCCTTCCTTGTCCGCCGCGATCACCACGTCAAAACTTTGGCCCTGCAAGGCGATATTCCAGTTCTCGCCCACATGCCGTTCGTGGTTATCCAGCGTGCCAGAGATGCGCGCGCGGCGAATTTCGGCAACCCGGTTCATCGCGGCTGTGGCTGCCGCGATCCGGCGCAGGTCCGCTTCAGGCAACTCAACGCCCTGAAAACCTTCGGGATATTGCTCTTCGATAAAGGCGGTGGTCATAGAGCCGTCGATAAAGATCGGGTGATCCATCACCGCACTCAGGAACGGCAGGTTGTGCCCGATACCTTCCACCTCAAATGTGTCCAGCGCCACGCGCATCGCCTCGATTGCCGCCTCGCGGGTCGGTGCCCAAGTGCAAAGCTTGGCGATCATCGGGTCGTAGAACATCGAAATCTCGCCGCCCTCATAGACGCCGGTGTCATTACGCACGACCACATTGCCCGCATCGCCCGGCGCGATGCCAGGTGTGTAGGCGGCAGTTTCCGCAGGCGGGCGATAACGGGTGAGACGCCCGATGGAGGGCAGAAATCCGCGATAGGGGTCTTCCGCGTAAAGGCGGCTTTCGATAGCCCAGCCGGTGAGTTTCACATCGTCCTGCGTGATCGTCAGCGGCTCGCCGTTTGCAACTCGGATCATCTGTTCGACCAGATCCACGCCCGTGATCAGCTCGGTTACCGGGTGTTCCACTTGCAAACGGGTGTTCATTTCAAGGAAGTAGAAATTCTTGTCGCCATCCACGATGAATTCCACTGTTCCTGCAGAGGCATAGCCGACAGCCTGCGCCAGCGCGACGGCCTGCTCGCCCATCGCCTTGCGTGTGGCTTCATCAAGGAAGGGCGACGGCGCCTCTTCCACAACTTTCTGGTTGCGGCGCTGTATCGAACATTCGCGCTCGCCCAGATAGACACCGTTGCCATGGGCATCGCAGAGCACCTGGATTTCGATGTGGCGCGGCTGGGTGACGAATTTCTCGATGAAAATCCGATCATCACCGAAAGAATTGGCCGCCTCGTTTTTGGAGCTTTGGAACCCTTCGCGCGCTTCTTCATCATTCCAGGCGATGCGCATACCCTTGCCGCCACCCCCAGCAGAGGCTTTGATCATCACGGGATAGCCAATCTCGCCTGAGATCTTCACCGCCTCATCAGCGTCCTCAATCAGCCCCATGTAGCCAGGCACGGTTGAGACATTGGCATCCTGCGCGATCTTCTTGGAGGTGATCTTGTCACCCATGCTTTCAATCGCGCCCTTGGGCGGGCCGATGAAAGCAACACCTGCCGCCTCCAGCGCTTCTGCAAATTTGGCATTCTCGGACAGAAAGCCATAGCCGGGATGCACCGCCTCAGCGCCGCTTTGCTTGATCGCACCCATCACCTTGTCGATGACAATATAGCTTTCGTTCGCAGCGGGCGGGCCGATGTGAATGGCCTCATCCGCCATCTCCACATGCAGCGCATTCTTGTCGGCGTCCGAATAGATGGCGACGGTTGCAATGCCCATCTTGCGGGCCGTTTTGATCACGCGGCAGGCGATTTCTCCGCGGTTGGCGATCAGGATCTTATTGAACATGGGACGTCCTTTGACTGGGCTGGGCCATATGACCATGCGTTGAAGCACGAAAAACGCCGCCTGCCCCGACAGAGGCAAGCGGCGTGAATTTCTGTGTGTGGCGCGCCGAAAGGGCGCTACGGATCTTAGTTCTGGGCTGCGATTGCGCCTGTTGCACCACCGATGATGGCGCCGGCTGCGATATCCGAACCGCTACCGCCGATGATTGCGCCTGCGGCCGCACCGATGGCTGCGCCT
>JBCCUH010000121.1:0-6531 GCA_039197405.1 Pseudomonadota bacterium | reverse complement strand
GTCGCCTTCGCGCATGCTGCGCGTTGCAAGGCCGGTCTGGTAAAGGTGGCTCAGATGCGCGACCGCTTCAACCAGGGCAAGACCGTATTCGCCCTCTCCGATGCTGCGTTTGAACAGCGGTGAGAAGCACTCGGAGGCCGCTTTCGGGGTCTCAATGAATTCCAACAGCCGCCGCAAGGCGCCGTGATGGTTGTCGATCAGCTGTTCCATCCGGCGCGGCAGCCCGGTGAAAGGCACCTTGTGCCCGCCCAGCACCAGATGATCGGCACGCGCCAGCGGTGCCAGGCGTTCGCAGGCCTCCAGCCACTCGCCAATGGGATCGGCCATCGGCTCTGTCGGGTAGACGCCTACGTTGGGGCTGATGGAGGGCAGGATCTGATCGCCCGCGATCACCAGATTGTCATCGCGGCTCCAGAGCGTCGCGTGTTCCGGCGCATGTCCATTTCCGATGCGCACGTCCCAATTGCGCCCGCCTGCGCGAATCGTATCACCTTCTTTTATGCGCGTGTAGCCCAGCGGCAGCGGGGCGACGACATCTGCGAAATTGAAGGGGCGTTCGGCGGCGCGTTCGGCCAACACGCCTTCGGCCATACCTGCGCTGCGCCAGAAATCGAGGGTTTCCTGCGTCGGCGCATCCTGTTCATCCAGTTGCAGCATGCGGCCCATCAGCCAGGCAGTGCGCGTGGTGATCAGCTCTGCGCCATGCTCTGACTGGAACCAGCCGGCAAGACCGATGTGGTCGGGGTGATGATGGGTGACCAGCACGCGGGAGACAGGTTTACCGCCCAGCGGCCCAGCCATGAGATCGGCCCAGATCGCGCGACTTTTGCGGCTGGCAAAGCCGGTGTCGATCACCGTCCAGCTGTCCCCGTCATCAAGCGCATAGATATTGACGTGATCGAGCTTCATCGGCAGCGGCAGGCGCATCCACAGAACGCCCGGCGCCACCTCGATGGCTTCGGCGCCACCTGGCGGCACCTCCCACGGATAACGGATGCCAACGCTGTCTTTCATCAGGCGACCAGATCCTCGACCGAAAGCGCATAAAGCCCCGCATCTCCAGCGCGCGCTTCGGCAAAAAGACCGATATGCCGGGGAAGCAACCGGGTGATATAGGCGCGCGCCAAAGCGTGACGCGGGCCTTCGCCCGTCTCGGCCTGCGCGGCCTTGAGATGGATAAACCCGCCCAACACGCGGGCAAATCCCATCAGGAACGGATGCGCGCCTGCAAACCGGGTGTTCAGATCGCTTTGCTCCAGCATCCATTCGGTGGTCTCGCGCAGGCTTTCGCAGGCCTGCCAGACCGGCTCGGCCAGTTCCGGCAGATCCTTGCGCGCGCCTTCGGCGGCAGCTTCCATCTCGTCGAGCAGGGCAAAGGCCGCATCGCCGCCATCCATCAGCTTGCGCGCCACAAGGTCCATCGACTGAATGCCGTTGGTGCCTTCGTAGATCGCGGTGACGCGCACGTCGCGGTAATACTGCGCCGCGCCAGTTTCCTCGATGAAGCCCATGCCGCCATGCACCTGAACGCCCTGCTCAGAGACGCGCATCCCGGTTTCCGTGCCGAAAGCCTTGGCAATCGGTGTCAGGAATGCCGCACGCGCCGCCCAGGACGCATCGCCCGTCGCGGTCTGCATGTCGATGGCTTTGGCGCACATCAGCGCGATACCGCGCGCAGCAAAAACGTCCGCCTTCATCCCTGTCAGCATGCGGCGCACATCCGCATGTTCGATGATCGTGCCCGAGCCGCCCGCGCGGCCCTGCTTGCGATCGGTCGCATAGGCCAGCGCATGTTGCAGCGCGCCTTCGGCAGCGCCAACCCCTTGCCCGCCAACGCCAAGCCGCGCGTTGTTCATCATGGTGAACATCGCTTTCATACCGCCCTGCTCAGCGCCCACGAGCCAGCCCGTCGCACCGTCATATTGCATCACGGCTGTGGGGCTGCCGTGCAGACCCATCTTATGTTCCAGGCTGACCACCTTGAGATTGTTGGCCTTGCCCGGATTGCCGCTGTCATCCGGGATGTATTTTGGCACCAGAAAGAGGCTGATCCCCTTGGTGCCCGGCCCGCCATCCGGCAGGCGTGCAAGCACCAGATGGCAGACATTCTCTGCCACATCGTGATCGCCCCAGCTGATGTAGATCTTCTGGCCCGTCACACTGTAGGTGCCATCGCCATTGTCTGTCGCCCTGGAACCAAGCGCGCCCACATCGCTGCCCGCCTGCGGCTCGGTCAGGTTCATCGTGCCGGTCCATTCGCCGCTGATCAGCTTGGGCAGATAGAGATCCTTCAACGTGTCCGAGGCGTGGTGCTCCAGCGCTTCGATCTGTCCCTGGCTCATGAGCGGGGCCAACTGCAGCGACAGACAGGCAGCCGCCATCATCTCGTTCACCGCCGTCGTCACCGTCATCGGCAGGCCCATACCGCCAAACTCCGCCGGTGCCGACATACCGACCCAGCCGCCCTCGGCAATGGCCTTGTAGCCCTCGGGGTAACCCGGCGAGGTGCGCACGACACCGTTTTCCAGATGCGCAGGGTGCAGATCACCGCTGCGCTGCAAAGGCGCCAGCACATCCTCGCTTAGCTTGCCCGCCTCGGTCAGGATCGCGTCGATCACATCGGTCTCCGCGTCAGCGAACCGATCTGTGGCGGTCACCTCATCGAGACCCACAACATGGTTCAGCAAGTGACGATAGTCTTCCAAAGGTGCACGATATGGCATAGGGCATCTCCCTGAAATTGAACGGCGGTCGCAACGGCCTCGGCAGGCGCCAGCGGCGCGTTCCGGAGACGCTTAAAAGAACAAGCGGACTCTGGCGCGCACAAGGGGGGCCGTGCAACACAAACGCCGCGTCAAAGAGGGTGAGGATCATCACGGATGACCAGGGTTTTGAAAACGGATGCGGAGGCAATAGCGCAGGCAGGGGCGCTGCTGGCGCAGGGCGCGCTGGTCGCCTTCCCGACCGAAACGGTCTACGGGCTGGGCGCTGATGCGCGCAATGGCGCGGCGGTGGCCGCGATCTATGAGGCCAAGGGACGGCCCAGCTTTAACCCGCTGATCGTGCATGTGCCGGATATCAAGATGGCGCGCAGCCTGACCGTCTGGACGGAAACAGCAGACAAGCTGGCCCAGGCATTCTGGCCCGGCGCGCTGACGCTGGTTCTGCCGCTGAAAACCCCCAGCACGCTTAGCTCGCTGGTCACGGCAGGTCTGCCCAGTGTTGCGATCCGCGTGCCTGCGCACCCGGTTGCGCGGCAGCTATTGCAGGCGGCGAGGTGCCCGGTTGCCGCCCCTTCGGCGAACCCGTCTGGAAAGATCAGCCCGACGCGGGCCGCGCATGTGCTGGCCGGGATGGACGGGAAGATCGAGGCCGTGCTGGATGGCGGAGCCTGTGATGTCGGGCTGGAAAGCACCATCGTTGGCGTGACCGATGCGCCCGCCTTGTTGCGCGCTGGTGGCGTGGCAGCCGAAGCGATTGAAGCGGTGCTGGGCTTCCCCCTTGCGCAGGCGGAGGCGGGCAAGATCACAGCGCCGGGTCAGCTGACCTCGCATTACGCGCCACGCGCCAGAGTGCGGCTGGATGCGGCTGAGTGGCAACCGGGCGAGCTGCGGCTGGGATTTGGCGATGTGGCCTGTGATCTGAACCTGTCTGAAACCAGCGATCTGGCAGAGGCGGCATCGCGGCTTTTCGATCATCTGCATGCCCTCGATGCGATGGAGGGCGCGCGCATTGCTGTCTCGCCAATTCCGCATCACGGGCTGGGCGCGGCGATCAATGACCGTCTGCGCCGGGCAGCGGCGGAGCGCCCTTAACCGACCACCCGCGCGGCGAAATCACCCTGCATGTGCGCGATCCGGCCTGCCGCGATCACAGCGGCAATGCGCCCGGTGCGCAGGTCTTCCACGAGGATATCCGCGCGCTGGCCTGGCTTTAGGGTGCCACGATCGGTCAGCCCCAGAATGCGTGCCGGGCCAGCCGACACAAGGCTCCAGCCCGTCTCGAAACTGCACATCCCGCGCGTCACCAGCTCACGGACAGCCAGGCGCACTGCGGCGTAGTGATAGTCAGAGGCAAGCGCATCGCAAAGCCCATCGGCGATCAGCTCATCTGCGGATACATTGCCCGCATGCGAGCCGCGCCGCATCACATTGGGGGCGCCCATGATCACCGCATCTCCGGCAGTGCGTGCCGCCTCGGCCACTGCGCGGGTTTCGGGAAACTCCGAAATTCTGGCGCCAAGTGCGCGGAACCAGCTGCGTTGCGCCGGGTCATTGTCGTCATGGCTTCCGATCCGGCAGCCCGCCTCTGCCAGGCGCGGCGCGAAGGCCAGCAAGGCACCAGCCACCTCGTCGCTGCGCCCGTGCAGATCCTGCATCAGTTTCAGATGCGCCTCGGGGCTGCGTCCGCTTTTCAGCGCCGTGCCGGTCAGCCGCGGCGGTTTGCGCCCTTCGTCCAGTCGCTTGTGCGGCAGGTGATCGTTGAACACCACGTAGCGGATGGCGTATTGGCGGACGAGATCGAGGACCGCGTCATAGTCGTCCAGCATATGAGTTTCGAAGCGCAATTGCGCGTGCAGATCAATCAGGCGGCCCTCGGTGCCCCGGTCCAACGCGTCAAGGAACTTGCGCGCAAATTCAGGCGACCGTAGCCCGCCTTCCCAACTGTAGAACTGGGCCATCACCGCCGTCGTGATCCCAGAGGCGATCAGATCGGCTTCGGCTGCGGCCATGCCCGAGACCATATCGGTCATCGCGCCCCGGCGCGGCGCGAGGTGTTTTTCAAACCCGTCGCCATGAATATCGACGATCCCCGGCAAGATCCGGAACCCGCGCGCGTCCACGCGTTTGCCGGTCGGTGCGTCTGCGATCACCCCCTCGGCGAGGGCAAGCGCGGCATCGCTAAAGCCGCCGGGCAAAAGAACCTCGGCGCCTTCGAAGGTCAGATCAATGGCTGTCATTGGTTTCGGTCAACTCTTCCAGCGCGGCGCCCAGAACTTCCTGCCACTCCAGCCCCGGATCAAACGCGCCGTTTTCCAGGAACAGCACCGTCTCGCCGATCACGCGCAGGTTGTTCATCATGAATGTATGGGTAACCGGCAGGACCATATGCGCCTTCATCCCGGTCAGCCTGGTTGAGGCGACCGAAACTTTACCATCATCAGGGCCGTCGATAATGGCCGAGAAAAACGGGTTCAGCGATTGGTCTCCGGCGATGATGCCGACCTCGAAGTCTGCAGGCGGCAGGCGCAACGGCAGGCTGTTCGGCCCGGTGCCCAGCTGCATCCCAGCCGGCCCGTTGATCCAGCCAAACACATCGATGTCGCTGAGCACATCCACAAGTTCGCTGCCTTGATTGGGCGGGCTGAGCATGACGACGCGGCCCATTTTCGCGGGTCTGTTGCCCTCGGCGATCCAGTGGCGCAAGAGGATGCCACCCATGGAGTGGGTGACGAAATGCACTGTGGTATCGCCGCAGGCCGAAACCGCTTCGGGCAGGGTGATATCCACCAGTTCCTGCACCGGGGCTTCGGTCGATGGATAGCCGGGGCGCACGACGGCAAAGCCGCGTTCTTCCAGCACTTCTTCCATCAGCGCAAAGGAGGTCTCGGTCCGCGCCAGACCATGCAGCAGCACCACACAGTTGGCCGTAGCTGCAGATGGCAGCAGCAAGAGCAGGAGAACCACGATCAGTTTCATGCCGGGAAGATAGGGCCTTCGCGCGGGCTGTGAAAGGGGCTTCAGCGCGTCAGCCGGTTTTGCGCCAGTACCGTCAGGGCCACGCCGCCCAGCACCAGCAGCGTCGCGAGCGCAAATCGCGGTGTCAGTGGCTCGGCCAGCAGCAGCGCCCCGCCAAAGGCCGCGATCACCGGCACGGTAAGCTGCGCCACCGCAGCCGTGGCCGAGCTGAGCTGCGGCAGCACACGGTACCACATCGCATAGCCCAGCCCGGATGTCACGGCGCCCGACAGAATGGCGCAGATGGTGCCTTGCAGGCTGATCCCGTCCGGCACCGCCAACCAGACCAGTGTCATCACAGGCGCGGCAAGCACAAAGGCCCAGGCGGTGGACGCAAGCGGATCCACCGCGCCGCGTCCGACGATGGTATAAAGCCCCCAGGCCACCGCCGCGATCAGCATCAGCAGCGCGCCAAGCGCTTCAGGTGCCCCGGCGGCCCCCGGCCAGAGCAGGTAGGCAAGGCCGCCAAAGGCCAGTGTCGCGCCGAGCCAGCTAAGCTGCGCAATCGGCTCGGCGCGCAGCCGCGCAACGCTGAACATGGTAATCTGCACGCCGCCAAAAAGGATCAGCGCGCCCACGCCTGCATCGAGCGTCAGATAGGCGTAGCTGAAGCCGATGGCGTAAATCAGCAGAGTTGCGGCGCTGTGGATGTTGCCGCGCGTGATCGCAGGCCATGCCGCGCGGCGCATCACAACCAGAGCGCCGAGCGTGATCGCCCCCGCAACCAGCCGCACCGCCGCAAAGCTGGCAGGACCCGTGACCCCATCCGCCAGACCCAGCCTGTTCAAAATCG
>JBCCUH010000120.1:0-6536 GCA_039197405.1 Pseudomonadota bacterium | reverse complement strand
GGGCTGTCCACAGGCAACACGCAGGCTGAACTGACGCAAGCGGTGCTGGAAGGCGTGGCCTTTGGGCTGCGTGACAGTCTGGAGGCCCTGCGCGGCGCGGGGGCTGAGCTTGACCATTTGATCGCAATTGGTGGCGGCACCGGTTCTGCCTATTGGCTCAGGTTGATTGCGACGGTTCTGAACCTGCCGTTGCACCTGCCAGCGGGCGGGGAGTTTGGCGCGGCGCTGGGCGCGGCGCGGCTGGGCATGGCCGCCAGCAGCGGCGCGGATGTGGATGATCTGATGCGCGCGCCAGAGATTGCCGAGGTGACCGAACCGGCGCGGGCCTTGGTGCCCGAATATGAGGCCGCCTATCAGCGCTACCGGGCCGCATATCCCCTGATCCTGCAGGCGCAGTGAGATTTCGGCAGTTTCGTGAAACTGCATTGTTGCCGATTTGTTCTTGAGAACGTATTAAGAACGCATGGCTGGAAAATCACTGACGGACAAACTGGCAATTCTGGCGGATGCGGCGAAATACGACGCGTCCTGCGCGTCATCTGGGGGTGAGCGGCGCAATTCGTCCGATGGCAAGGGGCTTGGCTCCAGCGGTGGGTCAGGCATTTGCCACGCCTATGCGCCGGATGGGCGCTGCATCAGCCTGTTGAAAATCCTGATGACGAATTTCTGCATTTACGACTGCGCCTATTGCGTCAATCGCGTCTCCAGCCAGATCGAACGCGCGCGTTTCACCCCTGAAGAGGTGGTCCGGCTGACCATCGAGTTTTATCGCCGCAACTATATCGAGGGGCTGTTTTTATCCTCGGGGATCATCAAGTCCCCCGATGACACCATGGCCGATATGATCCGCATCGTGCGCACCCTGCGCGAGCAGGAGAATTTTCGCGGCTACATCCATCTCAAGACGATCCCCGACGCCGCGCCTGAGCTAATCGATGAGGCCGGCAAATGGGCGGACCGGCTGTCGATCAATATCGAGCTGCCGACGCAAAAGGGGCTAAGCAAGCTGGCGCCTGAGAAAAACCTGAAAGATATCAAAGGCGCAATGGCGGGGGTGAAGGATCGGCGCGATGCCTCCCGTGTGGCGACGCATCGCGGCAAACGGCGTGCCAGGTTTGCGCCTGCCGGGCAATCCACGCAGATGATCGTGGGTGCGGATGGGGCAAATGACCGGACCATTTTGCACCAATCGACCGACCTTTATCAAAACTACAAACTGAACCGCGTCTATTACAGCGGCTTTTCCCCGATCCCCGATGCATCGCGCAATCTGCCGCTGATCAAGCCGCCCTTGATGCGCGAGCATCGGCTGTATCAGGCGGACTGGCTGCTGCGGTTCTACGGGTTTCAGGCCGATGAGATTGCCGGGCAGGGGATGCTTGATCTGGAGGTGGACCCCAAGCTGGCCTGGGCGCTGGCGCATCGCGGGCTGTTTCCAGTGGATGTGAACCGCGCCAGCCGCGAGATGCTGTTGCGGGTGCCGGGGTTTGGCACGGTTTCTGTCAAGCGGATCCTGGCGGCGCGGCGGCACGGTCGCATACGTTATGAACATTTGCGCGCCATGGGGGCCAACCTCAAAAACGCGCGCGCCTTCATTGTGGTGGATGGCTGGACGCCGCGCGGCATGACCGATGCCGCAGACCTGCGTGCGCGCTTTGCGCCGCGGCCCGAGCAGTTGCAGCTGATCTGATGGAGCGGATTACCCTTCCCGCCATCGGCACGGCCCGCGCATTTCGCGACGCGGCGCGGGCGCAGATGGGCTATGGCGTGCCGCCCGAGGCGTTGCTTTGGAGCATGGGTGCTGCGGATGATCTATTTGCGGGCGGGCCGCCCTCCAACGGTGGACCAGCGCGGCAGGCGCGGTTGCCCAAAGGCGCGCTGGGCACGATCAACGCGGCGCTCTGCCACAGCGATCCTGCGCGGTTTGCGCGGATCTATGATGTGCTCTGGCGCGTCGCAGGGGGCGATCTGCGCTGGGCGGATCGCAGCGATCCGGCGATGCAGCGCGTGCTGGCGCAGGCCAAAGCGGTGGGCCGCGACATCCACAAGATGCACGCTTTTGTGCGGTTCCAGGAACGTCCTACGGATGGGGCGCGGCGCCTGTTCTCCAGCTGGTTTGAACCGGATCATTTCATTGTCGAACGCGCCGCGCCGTTTTTCGCCAAGCGCTTTGGCGATATGGATTGGGTGATCGCAACCCCCAGCCTGACTGCTCAGTTTGTCGCCGAAGAACTGACGGTTTTTGAGACCGTTTCGCGTCCGCCGTCCGGCGCGGATGCGACCGAAGATCTTTGGCGCACCTATTACAAATCGATCTTCAATCCGGCCCGGCTGAAGGTGAAGGCCATGCAGTCGGAAATGCCGCAGAAATACTGGAAAAACCTGCCCGAGGCGGATCTGATCGCGGGGCTGATCCGGCAGGCCGAAACGCGCAGCCAGCAAATGGTCGAGGCTGCCCCGACTGAGCCTTCGGCTCAGGCAAAGGCCCTGGCGCGGCGCAGGGGTGGGTCCTGACAGGGTTTTCATTTGACCCGATCTGCCGCACCCTGCGCCAAAAGCGACATGGGAGAGCGACAATGACTATCACCCCCTTAGGGCTGAATGCCGCGCAGTGTTTCATCGGCGGCGCTTGGGTGGATGGCTCTGGCGGCGAAACGCTGGAATTGATCAACCCGTCTGATGGCAGCGCGCTCTGCGCCATCGCGCGCGGAACAGCCGAAGATGTGGACCGTGCCGTGGATGCGGCGCAGGCGGCCCTGGATGGGACCTGGGGCAGGCTGGCCAATTTCGAGCGCGGCCGCCTTTTGGCGTGCATCGGCGCTTTGGTTCTGGAACATGTGGAAGAGCTGGCGCGACTTGAAGCGCTGGATGTGGGCAAGCCGCTGTCGCAGGCCCGCAATGACGTGATCGCACTGGCCCGCTATATGGAGTTCTACGCAGGCGCGGCGGACAAGATCCACGGGCAGACGATCCCCTATCTGGATGGCTATACCGTCTACACGCTGCGCGAGCCGCATGGGGTGACAGGGCATATCGTGCCGTGGAACTACCCGATGCAGATCATCGGGCGCTCTGTCGGGGCAGCACTGGCCATGGGCAATGCCTGCGTTCTGAAACCTGCTGAAGAGGCCTGCCTGACGGCGCTGGCTTTCGCGGAACTGGCACGGCAGGCTGGGCTGCCCGATGGGGCGCTGAATGTGGTTCCGGGCCTTGGCGCGGAAGCCGGTGCCGCTTTGAGCGGGCATAAGGGCGTGCAGCATCTGTCCTTCACCGGATCTGTCGGCGTCGGCAAGCTGATCCAGCAAGCGGCGGCTGAGAATGTGGTGCCGGTGACGCTGGAGCTGGGCGGCAAATCCCCGCAGCTTGTGTTCGAGGATGCCGATCTGGAGGCGGCGCTGCCGTTTCTGGTCAATGCGGGCATTCAGAACGCAGGGCAAACCTGCTCTGCCTCGTCGCGCATTTTGGTGCATCGCAGCCGCTATGATGAGGTCGTGACCGCCATGGCGGCCCGCTATGAAACCCTGCGCGCCGGATCCGCGCTGGATGATCTGGAGGTCGGCCCGCTGGTCTCGACCCGTCAAAAGGAGATCGTCGAAGGATTCCTGGCAAAGGGCTCTGATCTGGAAGTCGCAGGGCAGGGCCGCATTGTAGCGGATGCCCCTGACGGGGGTGCCTATGTGGTGCCCACGCTTTTTGCCGGTGCCTCGCCAGAGCATGTCCTGGCGCAGGAGGAAATATTCGGCCCGGTGCAGGTTGTCCTGCCTTTTGACGATGAAGAGCAGGCCGTGCAGATTGCCAATGGCACGGATTTCGGGCTTGTCGCCTCGGTCTGGACCCGCGATGGCGCGCGGCAATTGCGCCTCGCCAAACGCCTGCGCGCAGGTCAGGTGTTTGTGAATAACTACGGCGCCGGCGGCGGGGTGGAACTGCCGTTTGGCGGCACTGGCCTGTCCGGTCATGGCCGCGAAAAGGGGTTTGAGGCGCTTTACGGGTTTTCCAAGCTAAAAACGGTGGCGGCGCTGCATGGATAGGGGGATGCTATGAAACTGATGATCGCAGGGCTGGCGACGGAGACGAATTCCTTCTCGCCCATTCCGACAGGCAAGCTGGCATTCGAGGATGCGCAGGTGACACGGCAGGCAACGCAAGGCACGCCGAACATCTTTTCCGCGCCGCTCTTTGAATGGCGGCGCATGGGGCAAGAGCTGGGATGGGAGGTGTGCGAAAGCCTTTGCGCCTTTGCCCAGCCGGCGGGGATCAGCATCGACAGCGCTTATGAGGGCTATCGCGATGAGATACTGGCCGATTTGGAGACGCAGCGCCCGGATGTGTTCCTGATCTCGATGCACGGTGCGATGATCGCGCAAAGCTATCCCGATTGCGAAGGCGATACGCTGACGCGGGCACGGGCCATATTGGGGCCGGGGGCGTTTATCGGGCTGGAGATCGATCCGCACAGCCATCTGACGGACGCCATGCTGGAGGCCGCAGATGCCATTGTTGTCTACAAGGAATATCCCCATATCGACACGCCGGACCGGGCGCGCGAATTGTTCACGATTGCAGCAGATACCGTGGCAGGCAAGATCACGCCGGTGATGCGCGACTATGATTGCCGGATGATCACCATGTATCACACCTCACGCGCGCCGATGCGCGGTTTCGTGGATGCGATGCAGGCGCGCGAGGGGCAGGACGGGGTCTTGTCGCTGTCGCTGATCCACACGTTTCCCTGGGGCGACACGCCGCGCGTGGGCACGCGGATGCTGGCGATCACCGATGGCGATGCGGCGCTGGCCAGTGCCGAGGCGGAACGCTTTGGCAAAGAGCTTTGGGCGCTGCGCGATCAGCTGTTGCCCGATTGGCCGGGCATTCCCGAGGCGGTGGCGCGGATTGCGGATCACCGGGGGGACAAGCCGCTGGTGCTGGCTGATTTTGCCGATAACGCAGGCGGCGGTGCCCCGGCAGATAGCACCTTTGTCTTGCAAGAGGTGCTGCGTCAGGGCCTGCGCGACGTGGCCATCGGTATCTTCTGGGATCCGGTGCTGGTGCGTATGGTGCAGGACGTGGGTGTTGGTGGCAGAATGCGCGTGCGGCTGGGCGGCAAGGTGGATGTAAGCTCTGGTGATCCGGTTGATCTGGTCGTGACAGTGCGCGGCATCCGCGAGGATATGCACCAGCTGATGGGCGAGACGAAGATGGAGATGGGCACGGGCGTCTGGCTGGACGCAGACGGCGTGCATCTGGTGCTGTCTGACAAGCGCACGCAGGCGTTTCATCCCATCGGCTTTGAAGACCTGGGGTTGGAGCTGGCCGACATGCGGGGCGTTGTGGTGAAATCTTCGCAGCATTTCCACGCGGGCTTTGCGCCGATTGCCGAAGAGGTGATCTATATCAGCGGCCCCGGCGCGATCACGCCGGATTACGCGAATATCCCCTACACGCAGCGGGACGGGCAGTATTGGCCGCGCGTGGATAATCCGTTTGGAGAAAGCTGATTCTCGCAGCACATCAGCTTTGAGGGGGGAAATCCTTTGTGCGAAGGATTTCCCCGGCCAAAATCTTCGCAAGAAGATTTTGTCAGCCGCGGTCGAACAGCCGGTGTGCCATCACGCCGACACGGGATTCCACCGCTTCGCAGGCGTCGAGGATCATATCCTCGCGGAACCGCCGTCCCATGATCTGAACGCCGATCGGCAGCCCGTCATTGTAGCTTGCCGGAACATTTCCTGCGGGCAGGCCGAGGTAGTTCATCGCGATGGAGTAAAAGCCCTTCTGGAAGATATCGGCAGCGCCTTCGCGCCCTTCATAGTCGCGGGCATGGGCGTAGGTGGGGGCCAGCAGGAAGGGTGTCAGAACCAGCGGGTATTCGTCCAGAACAAGCAGCCAGTCGCGCACATAGCCGGCGCGGCGCGCATAGGCTTCGATGAGTGCATCGCCGACGTAAGGCGGTGACAGATCAAAGCAATGGTCGAAATATGTGTTGAACTCTGCGCTTCCGTATTTGCGCATCATGTCCTTCAGCAGCACCTCGACCTCACCAAAGAGCGTCCGGGTCGCATCCTGACCGATCTCGCTCATGTTGGGCGTGTCGATTTCCACAACGTCATAGCCCGCATCTGTCAGTGCGCTCCGTGCCGCCTCCAGTGCTTGGGTCACGGCTGGGTCCAGATCAAAGCCATAGGTTTCACGGGTAAAGCCAACTTTGATCGGACCGTCCATCGCGGGGCCTTCCCATGGCATGGGCACTTGCCAGGGGTCCGTGGGCGAATAGCCGATGGCGCTTTGCATAGCGAGGCGCACATCGCGGACCTCGCGGCAGATGACGCCCTGAACGGACGTGATCTGCGCCAGGATCCCGCGTTCGGTGGTTTGGCTGGGGTTGTAGGCCGGTGTGCGCCCGAGGCCCGGTTTGACGGTTGCCGCCCCGGTGCAGGTGGCCGGAAAGCGCAAAGATCCGCCGATGTCATTGCCATGGGCGATCGTGCCCATGCCGCTCATCACCGCAGAGGAGGCACCGCCCGACGAGCCGCCCG
>JBCCUH010000119.1:0-6601 GCA_039197405.1 Pseudomonadota bacterium | reverse complement strand
CGATCGCAGCGCCCCGCTTGCCCCGGTCAACAGCAATGCAATCCAGACGCCTGGCGTATTGCCCGATGATTGGAGTTCGCAGAATCTGCTTTTTCATGATGAACTTGCCAGCAGGAATACTCTCGAAGATCAACATGATATCCAGAAACGACTGGTGTTTTGCCGCGACGATCACCTCATCCGTTGGCGGAGTGCCGCGCACCTCTACCCGTAGGCCGACCATCCAGCGCGCGGTCCAGAACACCCAGCGACACCAGGTCTTGCAAGCGGCATATGCTCCGCGCCGGGAAAAGATCGCCCAGGGCGCAAACAGAAGGCCAATGACCAGCATCATAAAGTAGATCTGGCCGACAAAAATAAGCGACCGAACCCATTGAATGGGGTTTTTCACATCGCTCATGTCAGGCTCCTCAAGGTATGGTGGGCTGCCGCCTTGGTTGCCAGAAACGCGACACCGGCGGCGAGGAACGGCACGAACACCGGCGCAATCCAGTACATGCCTTCAAAGCCGATATTGGTCAGGAACCCGCTGGCCTCGCCTGCATCGGGCAACAGGATCACCGCGATCATCCCCAGCGTTGTGCCAATCACTGCGCCGGCAAAAGCCCTCAGCGTGAACCGGCGCACGAATGCAGAGGCGATATAGCCATCCTTCGCGCCAACAAGGCGCATTACGGCAATGACCTGAGCGTTGGCCGAAAGCGCCGCATTTGCAGCCAGGGTGATCATCGCCCCGGTCGCTGCCCCCATCAGAATAATCGACACCCATCCCAACAAGCGCAACGATCCCGCCGCAGCCACAAGCGGCGCACGCCATCTGGCATGATCGTCCAGCACCGCTCCCGGCACCTCGCCTGCCAATCGTTGACGCAGGCCCGCGCTGTCGAACCCATCCTTGCCTTCAACGATTTCAATAATTTGCGGCAGTGGCAAATCGCTCAATGGCAGGTCAGGGCCAAACCAGGGACTAAGCAGGGCGCTTTGCTCATCAAGGCTAAGCGCACGCGCGCTTTCAACGCCTGAAGTTGTCCTGAGCACATTCAGCGCAGCGTCTGTCTGCGCCGCCATCTGTGCCTCTGGGGCAGAGATGCGGACCGTTGCGCTACGGGCCAGTTCATCCCCCCAACGATTCGCAAGCCGACCTGCAGCCAATGACAAGGCCAACGCGAACACCACAAGAAACGCCATGGCTGCTGAGCTGAAGATCGTGAGCCGCACAGTGAAACCCGACGGCGGGACCATCTTTTCCGCATCGGCATTTCCAAGCAGGAAATTGGTCAATGACGACAGCATACTCACAGGTCCGCCCCCGCCAATTGCAGCCGCCGTCCGGCGATGCGCAATACGCGCGCCTGAACCTGACTTTTCGCGGCGCGGATCAGGCTCAGATCGTGGGTGGCAATCATGATGGTCTTGCCCATGCGATTAAGTTCGATCAGCAAAGTCAGCAGCTTTTGGGACATCTCCCAATCAACATTGCCCGTTGGTTCATCCGCCAGCACAACATCCGGTGACATGATCACCGCCCGAGCCAGCGCCGCGCGTTGCCTCTCGCCACCCGACAGCTCAGGCGGCATCGCAGAGGCCCGCGTGGTCAACCCAACCCAGGCCATCAGTTCCTTGAGGTTTTCTGCTTCCTCGCCGTCTGTGTTTTGACTGACGGACAAGGGCAGCGCGATATTGTCCGTGACATTGAGGTGATCGAGAAACTGACAGTCCTGATGCACCACACCCACTTTGCGCCGCGACAACGCGATGTCGTCGCGGGTCAGGTCACGCATGTCACGGTCAAAAAGCCTGACAGTTCCTGCCGTCGGCAAAAGGGCGCCGTAACACAGCTTGAGAAAGGTGGTTTTGCCCGATCCCGACGGTCCAGTGAGGAAATGAAACGACCCCGGTGCCAGCTTGATCGACACTTCATTGAACAGCTCGCCACCGCTGTAACTATGGGCCACTCTGTCAAACTCGATCACGCGGGTGCTGCCACTTCTGGGAAACCTGTGGCTCCTTGTGCCTCAGCGGGCGCCCGGTTTCAATGCAGCACGTCGCAGGCAGGCCTCACAATGGGATTTACCGCGCCCAGAGGGCAGCATAAGGTGCGTCAAAGCACGCTATACAGTTGCCGCCGGCAGATGCGTGGCTGACGATGGGTGAGAGAATGCGACTGATTTGCCCCAATTGTGGTGCCCAGTACGAAGTGCCGGATGACGTCATCCCGGCAGAGGGTCGTGACGTGCAATGCTCCAATTGCTCGAATACCTGGTTTCAGGCGCACCCCAGTCAGGACAGCACGCTGGTGGACGAACTGGACACGCCTTCGGTCGAACCCGTTGCGGCGCCACCGGACCCAGAGCCAGAACCGGACCTGGGGCCGACCCAACGCCCGCCGCAACGCAGCATTGATCCGGAAATCGCGGATGTGCTGCGCGAAGAGGCGGAGCGCGAAAGAATCGCGCGCGAGGCCGAGCGCAGCGGCACGTTGGAAAGCCAGCCCGAACTTGGCCTTGAAGAGGCCCCGGCAGATGAAGCCGCGCGCCGGGCCGAGCAGGCGCGCCAGCGCATGGCCCGGATGCGCGGCGAGCCTTCTTCGCCAGAGGCGGCTGTCGCTGCGGCAGGATCACGGCGCGACCTGCTGCCGGACATCGAAGAGATCAACTCAACGCTGCGCGCATCCGGCGATCGCAAGCGCCCTGCCGAGGCCACGGACACCGACCTGCCCGCGACCAAGCCAAAGACGGTGCGCAAGGGCCGTAGTTTTCGTCGTGGATTCGTGGCGATGATCCTGGTGGCTGCCGTGGCCGTCGGTGTTTACGTCTTCGGACCGCGCATTGCTGAAACCATTCCCGCCACTGCGCCTTACGTCGCCCAATACACAACCGACGTTGAAACCGCCCGCGGGTGGCTGGCGACATCTGTCGACAAGGCGCTTGCCTGGCTGGACCAGATGGCTTCCGAAAATCTTGGCTCCGGTGGCAGCGAAGGCTAACGCCCTGCCCGTGGCGGGCGGTCAGAACCGCTCAAGCAGCCGTCTGAGGTAATCAAGCTCTTCATCCGGGCGCGCGCCCTCACCGCTGCGGCGACGGATTTCATCCAGCAACTCGCGCGCGCGCCTGTAGACATCCTCGCCCTGCAACAGTTGCTCATCGGTACCGGCGCGACCGGTGGTGCCGGCATTGCGCCCCAATGGATCCTGCTGCTGGCCGCCGGTCTGCCCTTCGGCGGTTCCCTGTTGCCCATTGTTGCGCTGTGCCTCAGCCATGGCCTCGCCGAGATTGCGCATCCCGTCGCGCAGGGCATCCATGGCTTCGGCCTGCCGGTCGATCGCGCCAGGCAAATCGTTTTGTTCCAGCGCCTCGCCGGCCCCGCGCATCGCCTCTTCAGCCCGGCGCAATGCCTCACGCGCCGCATCACCGCCCTCAGTGCCCTGGCCAGGCAGGTTGCGCCGCTGACGCGTCACCTCATCGCGCAAGGCCTGCTGGCGATCTGCCAGTTGTTGCCGCCCATCGCCGGGCTGTTCACCCGGCTGTTGGCCCTGTCCCTGTTGCGCGCCCTCGCCCTGTCCTTGACCACGACCTTGCTGACCGTCGTGAGATTGCCCGCGACCTTCGCCGCCGTTCCGGCCTTCATTGCCCCGATTCTCACCTGCCTGCGCGCCGGGATTGAACTGTTCCTGCAAATCGCGGAACGCCTGATCCGACAGCCCTTGCTGTTCGCGGAGCGATTCCGCCAGCCCTTCCATCGCCTGCTGACCTTCAGATTGCTGGCCTTCGCCCTGCTGACCTTCGGCAATCTGCATGTTCTCCATCAGCTCCTGCAACTCGCGCAGCGCTTGTTCGGCTTCGGCCATGCGGCCTTCCTCCATGAGCTCCTGAATGCGATCCATCATGTCCTGAAGATCGTCCTGCGTCATGGTCATCGAGTTTTCGTTCTGCGCCGATTGCTCGCCTTGTTGCTGTTCGCCATTGCGGGCCGCTTCGCGCTGAAGCTGCTGAATATAGTTTTCGTTGGCGCGGCGCAGCTCATCCATGAGCTCGGCGATTTCAGCGTCGCTGGCCCCATTCTTCATCGCTTCGCTCAGCCGTTCCTGCGCTCGGCGCATACGTTCAAGCGCATCCTCGACATCACCTTCCTCAATGAGAACCGCAAGATCCCACAATGCCTCAGCCGCTTCATCGCGCGCCGCTGCGTCAAACTGATCGATGCCGAGCCGCGTTTCGATCCGCCGCAGGATCACGCGCAATCGCAAATACGCTGTCTCGGAGCGAAACACATCATCCGGCCTGTGCGAGATCGCGCGCAGCATCTGCGTCACGCGCTTGCCATTGTCTTTGGACCACAATAGCCAGCTGCGCTGCTCGATCAATGCGGCCGCAAGCGGATCAAAAAAGCGGCGCGCGGGCAAGATCATATGGGTGACATGCGGCTCGGACACCTGCCCTTTTGCATCATTCACCGTCATCGTCAGCTGCACCGGAAGATTGGCGAAAGGATGCAGTGAGTAGTTGCCAATCAGGTTTTCATCAAATGCAGCGCGATCCCCGGCAATGGGGAGGGGCACATCCATGATGATCGGATCATGAGGCTCCGGAGCCGCCGCAAATCCATAGCGCCGGTCAACCGCACCCAGATCAAGGGTTATCCGGACGCGCCCGCCGATCACCTCGTAGTCATCCGATGCGCGGAACGGCAGCGTCATCGTACCATCCACCGCACGCTCGGGCACACCGATCACCTCGGCCATCGGCGGCATGTCGGCGATGACCTTGATATCCCAGCTCCGGCCACCCGGCCCCGCAATGTCCAGGGTGCCGCTTTGCAACGCGTCGAAGGACTGCTCCGGATCAGCCGCACTTCCGGTGACTTCGGTACGTTTGCTGACCGTTTCCCCAACCGTCAGCGCGCCGATTTCCCCGTAAAGACGCAGGCTGATGCGACTGCCCTCGGGCACCTCGACCACGCCATTCAGATCGGAAAGGTATAAGCTGGGTTTTCCGGTATAGATCGGCGGCTCGATCCAACCTTCCCAAACCGGTCCGGCAGAAACGGCTGTATTCACACCGCCCGGCGTCAGTTCCGTGACCGACGCGACCCGCCAAAGCGAGCCGAAAATCATCGCTATCCCGAATAGCAACACCGCCACATAGCGCAGAGCAAAGGGATCGCGGCCTGCAAGTTTCAGATCCGGTTTGACGGCTTTGGCCTGCGACGCTCGCTGGGCCATCCGCTTCTGATGCGTTGCCCAGACCGCTGCAGAAGCCGGATCGGAGGGTCCGATCGCCTGCTCATCCATCAGCGCCTGAATGGGACGTCCCGGCAGGCTTGCATCGAGACGCGCCAGGGCGTCCTCCCGGCGCGGCAGGCGAAATAGGCGAAATCCGCGCCACAGGAAAACAAGCGCAGCCAGCCAGCTGAGAACGGCCAGCGCCCAGGTCACTTCCAATGGCAGAAGATCGTGCAACCCAAGCATCAAAGCGCCCAGCACCGCAATCACAACCGTCCACAGAGGCCAGAGCGTGCGGGCAGCCCGCTCTGCCGTCAACCCGATCCACGTCAACACCAAAGCACCGCGCAAACGCGGCAACACTTCCGGCTTCAACTGGGTCCGACCCGCCATGCGCATCATGCTCCTGAGCCGCCGCGCAGAACGCGCGTTACAGCCATACAGGGATGGTATCGCGATTTATCATTTGGTCAAAGGTGGGGCGCGCCCGAATGACAGCGAATTGATCACCTTTGACCAGAACTTCGGGGATCAGTGGGCGCGTGTTGTATTCCGAACTCATTACAGCGCCATAGGCACCCGCAGAACGGAAGGCGACCAGATCACCGGCTTTCAACGGCGGCATGTCCCGCGATTTGGCGAAAGTATCACCCGTCTCGCACACCGGCCCGACGATGTCATAGCGCGTCTGTTCCGTGCCTGGCACGGGCTCTGTCACAGCGACGATATCATGATGCGCCTCATACATGGCTGGGCGGATCAAATCGTTCATCGCACTGTCAATGATAAGAAATTCGCGATCCTCGCCCTCTTTGACATAGATCACTTCGCTGACCATCAACCCCGCATTGCCAGCAATCAAACGCCCCGGCTCGATCTCGATTTCGCAGCCCAGATGCCCCACGGTACGCTCGATCAACGCGCCGTAGTCAGTAGGCAGCGGCGGCGCCTCGTTTGAGCGCGCGTAGGGAATACCCAAACCGCCGCCAAGGTCCAGACGGCTGATCTCATGCCCATCAGCGCGAAGTTGCTCAGTCAGTTCAGCAACTTTCAGGTAAGCCGCTTCAAATGGCGCCAGATCGGTCAGCTGGCTGCCGATATGCACATCAATTCCGATCACCTTCAGCCCGGGAAGACCAGCGGCCATCGCGTAAACCTCGCGCGCGCGGCTAATCGGAATGCCGAACTTGTTTTCGGATTTTCCGGTCGCGATCTTGGCATGGGTCCTGGCATCCACATCCGGATTCACGCGGATCGTGATGGGGGCCAATTTGTCCATGTCAGTGGCGATCTCCGAGATTACCGCCAACTCAGGCTCGCTTTCGACATTGAACTGACGAATGCCACCCTCCAGCGCCAGCCTGATTTCATCGCGGGTTT
>JBCCUH010000118.1:0-6605 GCA_039197405.1 Pseudomonadota bacterium | reverse complement strand
ATGGCGGGGAACAACGACAACAGCCCGTAAAACGCCACACCGGCCGCTATCAGGCCGAGACGATGCTTGCCCAATCGCGTCCAGAGGCGCCAGCCAACATCTATCCAGCCCTTGAGAGGAATCTTAAACGGCGAATGCGCTCCGCGTCCACGGGACATAACCTTCTCCTTGCGGCTGCTGCTGTGGCTAACGCGCAAGGGCCTCGGATTGTTCCCTCAGGTTGTTCCCCCGTTTTTTCCCCGGATCCTCCCATGTGCAGCTTGCACATTGGATGGAACCGATCGCATGGCCGCGCGTTGGATCAACGACAGAGTTTCACTACGGAGGAAACAGCCATGACGGACGGAACCACTTTGGCAGATGACGCCCAAAATCAGCTCAGAGATATCGGCAAGGCCGTCAAAGACCGGGTCGCAACCGAGGCAGGGGCCAAGGCGGATACTGTGCGTCACGCCGCTGCCGACCAGGCGCAATCTGCTGCCGATGCCGCCGAGGCAGCTGCTGATCAGTTTGACAGCAACAGTTTTCAGGCTCAGGCCGCCCATCGCATTGCAGATCAGATCGAAGGCGTGGCCGCTCAACTGCGAACTACAGACATCAACAGTCTCGTCACCCAGACCAGCGATTTTGCCCGCCGCAACCCGCTGCTTTTCATCGGGGGTGCTGCAGCCCTTGGTTTTGCTGCCACGCGCTTTTTGAAGGCGCGCAATCCACAACCTGCGACCGCTTCGGATCATGATGACCCTTGGGGCACCGCCCGCAGCATGCCCTCGCAACCGGTTCTGGCGGACATCGATGGGCGTGCGCGTCATGGATAATCCTGACATTCGCGACGCACCGCAGCTCTTCACCACGACTTTGCGTCAGTTTTTCACACTGATGCAGGATGAACTGAAACTGGCGCGGGCTGAGATGTCCCACAACCTGTCGCGGGCGGGAACCGGCCTTGTGTTCTTTGGCATCGCAGCGTTGCTGGTTTTGGTCGCGCTGAATGTTCTGGCCTCCGCATTGGTCGCATACATCGCCGAAACCGGTATCTCCGCCGGCATGGCCGCGCTGATCGTTGGCGGCGGGTTGCTTGCACTGGCCGGTATTCTGGCCGTCATCGGCAAAAAGCGCCTGTCGGCAGACGCGCTTGCCCCGACGCGCGCGACCCGCAACCTGAAACGTGACATCGAGAACATCAAGGAGACGATCAATGCCTGACCTTGAAACACTGGAAACACAGATCGAACAGGACCGGAAAGCTTTGGGTCGTTCGCTTGACGCGTTAAGCGCAACTGTTGCACCTGACCATATCGCGGGGCAGATCGGCGCAACCGCTGAGGCCTATGGTGGCGCATTGGGCACGCAAGCCTGGCGCGCGGCGCGTGACAACCCCGCCGCCTTCGCCCTTGTCGGCGCAGGACTTGGCCTTCTTCTGACCGGAACAGGTACGCGCGAGGTGCAGGCTGGCCAACAACGCAGGGCTGTTGATCCTAATGCGGCCCTGGTCGGGTTTGATGAACGTGTCGCGAAGGCAGACACCAAAATGAAAGAGGAGATGACCGGAATGATCTATCCTGAACCCCAGGCATCACGTTTGCGTGCCGCCCTTGATCACGGCCTGGACAAACTGCCTGATGCCTCGCGCAACCGCGTCCTCAAGGCGCGCAAAGCGGCCATTGAAGCGCAGGAAAAAGTGGAAGCACAGGCCGCCCGCATGGCCCGCAAGACCAAAACTTTTGCGCATGAACAACCGCTTGCGGTTGGTGCCCTGGCGCTTGGAGTCGGCGCTTTGATTGGCGCATTGGTGCCGTCGTCACGAAAAGAAGACGAGCTGATGGGCGCGCACCGTGATGCCTTGATGCGCAGAGCCGAGGAAACCTTGCGCACAGAGTTGGACAGGTTCGGGACCGCTGCGCAGGATCAGCTTCACAAGCAATCTGCTTAAGGCAATCATAGTGCACCGAAAGGCCGCGCCGGTTCACCTGTCTTCAGCACGACGTGCTTGATATCGGTGGGCCGTTCTACCAGGATAGCCCCCGGTGTTGAGCGACGTTGCGCACGCCTGTGCCGTACGCCGGGTGGGCAGGCAGGCACGGTTCGACGCGGCATTTAAGAGCGGAACGCTTCGGAGGTGAAGAAGGGGCAGCGCCCCTGCCCCACATCGGATTGGCCCTGCCAATTCGATAGCCTATTTTCCAAATACTGATTGCCAGATCGGCGTGATCACCCTGGTTGCCACCGGGATCAGCGCCAGCCCCACCGCAAGCCCGAACACCCCGTCCGCAAAGGCAGTCACAAACCACTCGGTGATCCCCTGCAGCGCCTCCGGCACCAGAGCTGCCGCCGCGACGGCCCAGTCGTGAATGATCGCATAGGGCGTTTTCCATCCCAGATCCTTCAGCCCGTGAATGATGATCGAGCCGCCAACCCAGATCATCGCTGCCGTGCCCACGACCGTGAGCGTTTTCATCACCCCCGGCATGGCCTGCACCAACCCGCGCCCGAAGGCGCGCGTCAGACCCAGCCGTCCCCGTGACGCCATCGCCAGCCCAACATCATCGGCTTTGACGATCAGCGCCACCGTTCCATAGACCGCCACAGTTATACCGATGGCCACTGTTGCCAGTGTCGCCGCTTCGAACCAGAAGGTGCTGGCCGGAATTGCCGCCAGCGAGATGGTCATGATCTCTGCCGAAAGAATGAAATCGGTCTTGATCGCCCCCTGCACCTTTTCTTCTTCCAGATGCGCGGGATCGCCGGTCTCATAGGCCTCTTTGGTATGCGTATCCTCGTGATGGAAAACCGCATGGGCAACTTTTTCCGCGCCTTCGAAACACAAGTAAGCCCCGCCCAGCATCAAAAGCGGCGGGATCAGCCAGGGTGCAAATTCCGCCAGCAGCAAGCCGACGGGCAACAGAAACACCAGCTTGTTGATGAAAGAGCCGCGCGCGATGCGCCAGATGATCGGCAATTCGCGGCTGGCGTCAAAACCGGTCACATATTTTGGCGTCACCGCCGCATCGTCGATCACCGCGCCTGCGGCCTTGGAGCCTGCTTTCAGCGCCTGCGCGGCAACGTCATCGACGGAGGCCGCAGCGACTTTGGCTATACCGGCCACGTCATCCAGCAATGCAAGCAAACCGCTCATGTGTCTCTCCCTCTACAGGCGCCTGCACTATCTGGCGCGAATCGCGCTGCCGGCAAGCCATTTGCAGCTGTTACCGCAATCAGCGGCAAATTCGCAGCACCCCGTTAGCGCCATCAGTGCCGCTGCCATCACGTTTATCGCTAACACTCTGATCTGCGGCGGCTTTTCCCTTGGCCGCCTGTGCGGCGGACGTTTATAGACCACAGCAAGCCCAGGACGTCAGACGCGCAGGAGACCCAAAACATGACCGTGACAGTTGGTATCAACGGATTTGGCAGGATCGGCCGCTCCACCCTCGCCCATATTGCCGAAAGCGCGCGCAACGACATCTCTGTCGTGAAGGTCAACGCCACAGGGCCGATTGAAACCTCTGCGCATCTGCTGCGCTATGACAGCGTGCATGGCCGGTTCCCCGGTGAGGTCCGTGTCTCCGGCAACACCATGGATATCGGGCGCGGCCCGATGGAGATGTTTTCAACCTATGATCCCTCCGAGCTGGATTGGTCAGGCTGCGATGTGGTGCTGGAATGCACAGGGAAATTCAATGACGGCAACAAGGCCGGTGTGCACCTGGAGCGCGGCGCGAAATCGGTGCTGATCTCGGCTCCGGCCAAGAACGTGCAGAAAACCATCGTCTATGGCGTCAACCATCGTGATCTGGTCAAGGGCGACAGAATGATCTCCAACGGGTCCTGCACCACCAATTGCCTGGCGCCGCTTGCCAAGGTGCTGGATGAGGCCATAGGGATCGAGCGCGGCATCATGACGACCATTCACAGCTACACCGGTGATCAGCCGACACTGGATCGCCGCCATTCCGACCTTTACCGCGCACGCGCGGCAGCGATGGCGATGATCCCAACATCCACTGGCGCGGCCAAGGCGCTGGGTGAAGTGCTGCCGAACCTCAAGGGCAAGCTGGATGGCACCGCCATGCGGGTGCCAACGCCGAATGTCTCCGCCGTCGATCTGACGTTCGAAGCCAAAAAGGACGTCACAGTAGAGGATGTGAACAACGCCGTTGCCGAGGCAGCAGCGGGGCACATGGGCGCGGTGCTGTCTTACGATCCGGAACCCAAGGTCTCGATCGATTTCAACCATACCACGCACAGCTCGATCTTTGCACCAGAGCAGACCAAAGTCGTCGGCGGCCGCACCGTGCGCGTGCTGGCCTGGTATGACAACGAATGGGGCTTTTCGGTACGCATGGCGGATGTGGCCGTGGCCATGGGCCGCGTGATGCACTAGGCCGCGACGTCCGCAGGCCAACCGCCGACATCCAAAAACCGTAGGAAAGCCTTCGCATCACCGGCGAAGGCTTTTTCACATCCCGCCTCCTGACACCCTTGGCTTTCAGCGCCCCAGGGCGCATTGTGCAGCGACGCTTTGACCCGCCCGCAGGACCCATCTGCCATGAATACCCCGCTTTCGATTGCTTTGGCCGTTCTGATCATTGGCGGGATCAGCGCCGATCTGATCATGACGGGCGGCGACAACCTGCTGTTTTTGGCCAGAAAATTCACAGACTTTACCGCCTGGCTCGCCTTTTGGCGCTAAGCCGCCTGCACCGCCGCCATTTCGATCCGCGTGCGATGTGTTGACTCTTGGTGGTAATCCGTGTTGTTAGCGCTACCAGATGCAAGGCAGTCGCGCGATCCCTGACGTGATCCGCACGCCACTCAACTCTCTGGGAGTTCCCCTATGGCCGTCAAAGTAGCAATCAATGGATTTGGCCGGATTGGCCGCAACGTGCTTCGCGCAATCATCGAAAGCGGACGCACCGACATCGAAGTCGTGGCGATCAACGATCTGGGTCCTGTGGAGACCAATGCACATCTGTTGCAGTTCGACTCTGTGCACGGACGGTTCCCTGCGCCCGTAACCGTCGACGGCGACACCATCGACGTGGGCCGCGGCCCGATGCAGGTTACAGCGATGCGCAACCCCGCCGATCTGCCCTGGAGCGACGTGGATATCGTGCTGGAATGTACCGGCGTGTTCAAATCCAAAGAGCAATGCCAGGCGCATCTGGACAATGGCTCCAGCCGGGTTCTAATCTCTGCGCCTGGAAAAAACGTAGATAATACAATCGTCTATGGCGTCAATGACGCAACGCTGACCGGCGATGATGTGGTCGTCTCAAACGCCTCCTGCACCACCAATTGCCTTGCGCCTGTGGCCAAGGTCTTGAACGACAGCGTGGGTATCGTGAAAGGTTTCATGACGACGATCCACAGCTATACCGGCGATCAGCCGACCCTGGACACCATGCACCGCGATCTGTACCGCGCGCGGGCCGCTGCGATGAGCATGATCCCGACAACCACCGGGGCGGCCAAGGCGGTGGGTCTGGTTCTACCCGAGCTGGACGGCAAGCTTGACGGTGTTGCGATCCGGGTGCCCACCCCCAATGTATCGGTGGTGGATCTGACGTTTGAAGCTGCGCGCAGCACGACAGTTGAAGAGATCAACGCAGCCATGCAGGCCGCAGCCGATGGGCCGCTCAAAGGGGTTCTGGCCGTGACCGGCAAACCACTGGTTTCCATTGATTTTAACCACGATCCGCATTCATCGACCTTCGCGCTCGATCAGACCAAGGTAATGGATGGCACAATGTGCCGCGTGCTGGCTTGGTATGACAACGAATGGGGCTTTTCCAACCGCATGCCGGACACGGCAATGGCGATGGCCAGGTTTCTTTAGGCAAGCGCCCCACTCAGGTTTTGCAGAGCCCCGGTTCCTCAGGGATCGGGGCTTTGCTCTTTTGCCATCCGTTGTGCCAGTTCCAGCATGCGCGTCGAAAACCCCCATTCATTGTCGTACCAGCCAAAGACCCGCAGCAAACCGCCGACCGAGACCGATACTTCCGGTCCGACCACCACAAGCGATTCCGGCCGCATCCTGAGGTCTGACGAGACCAGCGGCTTTTCGGTATAGCCCAGCACCGGCCCTGCCCCGGCGGCATCTTGCAAGACGTCGCAAACCCCCTTCGCCGTGACACGCTCGCGCAATTGCACTGTCAGATCGATTGCCGAGACGCTGGCTGTCGGCACGCGCACCGCCCGCGCTTCGATGCGGCCTTTTAGACCCGGCAAAACCTCGCCCACCAAGCGCTGCGCGCTGGTTGTTGTCGGCACCATCGAGAGCGCGGCTGCGCGGCTGCGCACGAAATCACCGCGCGGTTTGTCCACGGTCGGCTGGCTTCCGGTATAGCAATGCACCGTGGTCATGTGACCGCTGAGCACGCCAAAGTGATCATCCAGCAGCCGCGCAAGTGGGGCCAGCGCGTTGGTCGTGCAGGACGCGTTGGAGACGATGCGCGCCGCGCCAAGCTCATCATCATTAGCACCCAGAACGATGGTCTTGTCAGCCGTCTCTGAGGGGCCGGAGATCAGCACCTTGCGCGCGCCTGCCTGCAAACCGCGCGTCGCCACCGCCCGATTGCCCGCCAACCCGGTACATTCAAGCT
>JBCCUH010000117.1:0-6617 GCA_039197405.1 Pseudomonadota bacterium | reverse complement strand
GTGAGCCACCAGCGTCTTGCCGGTGCCGGTTTCACCGTCGATCAGGACGTGCCCGTCAGCCTGTCCGAGATCGAGGATGTCTTCGCGCAACCGCTCCATCACGGGCGACGCACCAATCAGCTTGGACATGATGCCAGAGCCATCCGACAGCTCGCGCCGAAGCGCGCGATTGTCGAGTGTCAGGCGGCGTGACGAGGTGGCCTTCTTGGCCAGCTCCGACATGCGATCCGGGTTGAAGGGTTTTTCCAGAAAATCAAACGCGCCAAGGCGCATGGCATTCACCGCCATCGGTACATCGCCGTGACCGGTGATCATGATCACCGGCAAGGCGCTGTCGGTGCTCATCAGCTTTTTGAGAAACTGCATCCCGTCCATGCCGGGCATCTTGATGTCGGAGATCACGATCCCCGGATAGTCATTGCTGATCCCGGCCAGCGCGTCTTCCGCACTGGCGAAGACTTCCGTGTCATATCCTGACAGGGACAGCCATTGCGAGATGGACTGACGCATATCCTTTTCATCATCGACAATCGCGATCTTCATTGCGTTGGCCATGATCTGCCTCCTTGGCGCTCATTCGGCGGCGGGAACCCGCGCCTGATCCTCACTGCCTTCCAATATAGGAAGGCGAATTTCAAATACAGCGCCGCCTTGTGCCGCGTTGCGTGCCGTCATCCGGCCTCCAAGGTCGTTCACGATCCCCGAGGAGATGGCAAGCCCCAGTCCGACACCATCGCCCGGTTGCTTGGTGGTGTAGAAGGGCTCAAACAGCGCATCGAGATCCTCGATCCCCGAACCATTGTCGCGCACCGTCAGCGTCGCGGTTTCGCCGACCGCCAGCACCACATCAATCTTGGGATCATCCACGGCCTTGGTGGCATCCAGCGCGTTTCTGAGAAGGTTGATCATCACCTGTTCGATACGCACCCGATCACCCATCACCATCACCGGCTCACGCGGGATCGCCTTCTCGATCACCACCTTGCGCAGCTTGAGCTGCGGCTCCATCATCGACAGGGATGACGCTAGCGCATCGCCCATGTTTACAGGGCTCAGACTATCCCCACCCTTGCGCGCATAGCTTTTCAGCTGCTGCGTGATCGAGCCCATTCTGCCGATCAAATCATCGATGCGCTGAAAGCTTGCCAGTGCCTCATCAGGCCTGCCCCGGCCCACCAGAAGCCGTGCACCGGCCAGGTAGGTTTTCATCGCTGCCAGCGGCTGGTTCAGTTCGTGGCTGACGGCGGCGGACATCTCGCCCAGGGCCGCCAGTTTAGAACTTTGAGCAAGCGTCTGTTCGGCCACGGCAAGGTTCTCCTGCACCTTTTCACGCTCGGCAATTTCCCGCTGCAGGCGCGCGTTGAGTGTGCGAAGTTCCGCCGACTCGCGCTGAAAGAGAGCCATGCGCACCGAAGTGCGGCGGTTCAGAAAGTAAAAGGCGATGGCCAGAAGAATGGCGAATCCCATGATTTCGAGCGCCAGAACCCCATTCACCCTTTCGCGAACCGAGGCGTAGGAGGTAAAGCTGGCCATGCGCCAACCCCGGAACGCGATACGCGCCTCTGTTCGCATCACCGCCTCACCGCTGACATAAGCGTCCGCAGGCACCACGGCCCAATCTGCTGTGGCGCGTATCGCGCGGCCGATGGCACCATCGGCAGGCTGACGGCGCAGCGCCTCATCCTCCATCAGACCGCGCCAGAGCGGCTCTGTGGCCAGTATGATCCGCCCTTCGCTGTTCAGGATCATCACCGCATCAGAGATCCCCGACCATGCCCGTTCAAATTTCTGCAGATCAACCTCGACGACGACGACGCCCAGAACCTCGTTGTTGTATTCCACCCTGCGTGAGTACATGAAAGAGTAGCCGCTGGACTCTCGCTCGATCACGGAAAACACCGTGTTAACAGACCGCAACGCATCTACGAAGTAATGCTCGGAGCGATGCTGCGATTGCAGACGGTTGCGTTCGGTGGCCGCGACGGATCGCCCGTCCTTGTCGAGCAACATCAAAGAAGCCGCACCAATCTCATCGACAAAACTGATCAGTCGCTGCGTCGAATTGGTGAAATCGCCAGAGTTCAGGGCGCCGATCAGCGCAGGATCGCGCGACAGCAGCTGTGGTACGATGGAGTTGCGCCGCAGCTCCGATAACACGTTGCCGCTGTAAAGCGCGAGCCGCAGCTCTGCCCGGTTGCGGGTGCTTTCGGTGAACCGGTCGGTCAGGAAGGTGTTGGTGAAGAATATCACGACGCCGGCAACAGCGATCAGCGCGATAAGCAAGGCGCGAACAGTCCACATGCGCGGTTTGCGGCGCTTGTGAAAGCTTGACATGCGAGACGGGCTCGCTTGTGCTTGTTCTGAAGATCCCGGGGCCGTGTCACTCATGGCAGGATGGTAAGCCGCGCAGGCCCGCCGCTCAAGCCTTGCGCCTAGGCCAGCGCAAGGACGCTTTGCAAACCGGCAAAAAGTTGCGCGCCATCAGAGGATCCCAGAGCCAGATCATTTGCCCGTTCGGGATGCGGCATCATACCCAACACACGCCCGTTGGCAGAGGTGATCCCCGCGATATCACGATCACTCCCATTGGGATTGTTCACATAGCGAAAGGCGACGCGCCCGTCACCTTCCAGACGATCCAGCTCGTCCTGAGAGGCTGTGTATTTGCCGTCGTGATGCGCGATGGGAATGCTGATCACATCTCCGGCGGAATACCCGCCAAGGAACCCACTTACATTAGCTTCGACTGATAACTCTACTGTTTTGCAAAGATATTTCAGCCCTGAATTGCGCATCAGGGCACCGGGCAGCAGGCGCGTTTCCGTCAGCACCTGAAAGCCGTTGCAAACTCCGAAAACATAGCCACCTTTTTCCGCGTGCATCTTGACGGCACCGCAAATGGGCGAGTTCGCCGCAATCGCTCCGCACCGCAAATAATCGCCGTAGGAAAACCCGCCGGGGATCCCTACCAGATCGATGTTGTCAGGCAGCGCGCTGACTTTGTGCCAAACGCGCGCAACATCAAACCCTGCCTTTTCCAGCGCAACCGCCAGATCACGGTCGCAGTTAGAACCGGGAAAAGTGATGACGGCAGCGCGCATCAGACCATCTCGATCTGATAGGATTCGATCACCGTGTTGGCGAGCAGCTTTTCGCACATCTCGCCGACCTGCGCCTCCGACGTGCCATCGGCCAGGTCAAGCTCGATCACCTTGCCCTGTCGCACGCCGTTCACACCATCAAACCCCAGGGCACCCAGCGCATGTCTGACCGCCTCTCCCTGTGGATCAAGAACACCAGTCTTCAGCATGACATGTACACGAGCTTTCATCGGTAGTCCTCTGTAATACTTCAGTTAATCAGGGTTGGTTTAGTGATAGGCTGCTGGTTCTTGGGCATCACGCCCAAGCGTCGCGCAACCTCGGTGTAGGCATCGGTCAGAGACCCAAGATCGCGGCGGAACACATCCTTGTCCAGCTTTTGGCCGGTTTCGATATCCCAAAGCCTGCAGCTGTCCGGGCTGATCTCATCGGCGACGACAAGACGCTGGAAATCACCATCATAGATGCGGCCAATCTCGATCTTGAAATCGATCAGCTTGATCCCGACCCCATACATGACACCTGAAAGGAAATCATTCACCCGCAAGGCAAGGCTCAGGATATCATCCATGTCCTGCTGGCTGGCCCAGCCGAAGGCGGCAATATGTTCTTCGCTGACCAGAGGATCCCCAAGCGCGTCGTCTTTCAGGCAGTATTCGATGATCGGGCGCGGCAGCTGCGTGCCCTCTTCGATCCCCAGCCGCTTGGACATGGTGCCCGCCGCATAGTTGCGCACGATCACTTCCAGGGGGATGATCTCGCAGGCGCGGACAAGCTGTTCACGCATATTGATGCGTTTGAGGAAGTGCGTCGGCACGCCAATCGCGCCCAGCCCGTTCATGAAGTATTCAGACAGCATGTTGTTGAGCACACCCTTGCCGTCGATCACATCCTTCTTCTCAGCGTTGAAGGCGGTCGCATCATCCTTGAAATACTGGATGATCGTGCCGGGTTCTGGCCCTTCATAAAGGGTTTTTGCCTTGCCTTCGTAAATCTTCTTGCCGCGCGCCATGGATGTGTCCTTTGACTGTGCCGGAGATTCGGGACGACTCCCCTACCGCCGCTGGCGCCCTCTTAGGCCAAGGGAGACTTCGGGGCAAGCATGCCCGCAACGCACCAATCGCCGCACGAGACTTGCACAGCGCCGCCTGGGCGCGCATATCTAGGGCAACACAAGATCAACTTTGAAAGAAACAGGACACCCCCATGAGCACATTCGACGACCGCGAAAGCGCCTTTGAGAACAAATACGCCCATGATGCCGAAATGCAGTTCAAGGCCGAAGCCCGGCGCAACAAACTGCTTGGCCTTTGGGCTGCCGGGCTGCTTGGCAAATCCAGCGATGCGGCAGACGACTATGCCAAGGAAGTGGTGAAATCCGACTTCGAGGAAGCAGGTCACGAAGATGTCTATCGCAAGGTCGCCGGCGATCTGGGCGACAAGGCGGATGAGGCTACTATTCGCGCGAAGATGAGCGAGTTTCTGGCCGAGGCGAAAGCGCAGTTGCTGGACGAGTAAACCCGCCCGACCGTTAATGGAATATGAGCCCGCTGTATCAAATGCAGCGGGTTTTTTGCAGGATAGTTCCGGCGCGTTTACTGCATGTTGACCTATTGTACGGCAGACAAGCGTCATGACAGCTAGCCCCATGGTTCCCCGGCGCAAGCTCGCGATGCAATTCGGTGCGATCTGCATCGTGCTGCCGCTTTGCGCTTTAGTTCTGCAACCGATGTTTGACGCGCTCAGCTGGCGGGCCATTTCCCAAGCGCTGACCGGTATCGGCGGCGCGCGCTGGGTCGCGGCGGTCCTCGCGACCGTCATGAGTTTTGCAGCAATCGGCTGCTATGATGTTGTGGTGCAGCGGCACTTGCACACGCGGCAGACCACCCGTGACGCCTTGCTTGGCGGAGCTGCGGCCATCGGGCTTGCACAGTTCCTGGGCTTTGGGCTGATCACCGGAACAATCGCAAGATGGCGGGCGTTGCCGAGTTTGTCTTCCAAGCAGGCGGCAACTGTCGCAGGCCTGGTCTTCATCAGTTTTCTAGTCGCTTGGTTGGGGTTGTTCGGCGCGAGCGGTCTGTTGCTGACCCATCCGCTCGCCTTGCCGGACTATGTGTTCTGGGCCTGCCTGTCGTCATGCGCGCTGTTTGTCGCCTTCACAGCGCTCAGACGGCATGTCACATTTGGTCTGCGCCGCCTGCGCCTGCCAAGCCTGCTGGCCCTGCGCGCCATGCTGGGACTTGCCGCGCTCGATACGTGTTTTGCCGCATTGGCGCTCTGGTTCTTGCTCCCCGGCGCGCTGGACATCAGCTACGCATCGCTCTTGCCTGTCTATCTTGCGGGTCTCGGGCTTGCGCTCATGAGCAACACTCCCGGCGGTGTCGGACCTTTCGAGGCTGTCATGATCTGGTCCTATCAGGGTCATGACATCAACGCGCTTCTGGCTGGTTTGCTCGCCTTCAGAGTGCTTTATGTCGCAGCCCCCGCAGTTGCCGGTGCGCTGTATCTGTCGCTGCCGCGACAGCATAGGGCCAGGCTTGCGCCCGTGTTGCCCACCGTCGTCAGATGCGGACCTCACGGTCTGCATCCCGAAGCCAGTGTCGCGCGGCAAACCGGGGCGCTGCTATGCGATCAGAACAACGGGCCCGTCGCGCCGATCTATCGCACCACGCAATGCACTGTTTCACTGTTCGATCCGGTTTGCGGATTTGCCCCTTTGCGCCGCGCGCTTGTTCCAGCAGCAGCGTCGCGCATGACCTGGCCGCTGGCTTACAAAATCGGCGCACGCAATGCCATGGCCGCCCGCAGGCAGGATTGGGCGGTCATGCGCGTTGCCGCCGACGCAATCATCCGCACTCAGGGTCTGACCGATGCAGGAAAACCAAGAAGCACATTGCGCCGCAAACGGCGCAAGGCAGAAGCTGCCGGTGTCAAGGCCACCCCCTTGAACCTTTCTTTGACGGATCATGATGCGATCTGGGACGATCTGCAGCGCGTTGATGCCAATTGGCAGCGCACAAACGGGCCAGCGCGCGGTTTGTCCATGGGTCGATTCGACCGGTCCTATCTGGCGACACAAAGGCTGTTTACCGCAACCCGCGGCGGCCAGATCGTGGGTTTCGCCAGTTTTCACACCGGCGCGGATCGTTGGGTCCTCGACCTGATGCGGCAGGACAGCGATGCACCGGATGGAACCATGCACGCAATTGTCTGGAACGCGCTGTTAACCGCGCAGCAAGAAGGCTGCGCTGAAGTCTCGCTGGTGTCCGTCCCATCGCTGCCACCAGCCGTGCCCAAACTGCTGGCAAGGTCAATCGCGCTCCGCAGCCGCGGGCTTGCCCAGTTCAAACGCAGCTTCGCCCCGGCATGGCGCCCGCTTTACGCCGCAGCGCCCGGCAGGCTCGTCTTATTTCTGACGCTTTGGGATGTTTGGAAGGAGGTACAATACCCAGACCCGCTCGCATGCGAACCACGCAAGGAAGTGCAAGACACAAGTGAGCAAAGCTCATAATCAAG
>JBCCUH010000116.1:0-6633 GCA_039197405.1 Pseudomonadota bacterium | reverse complement strand
CCCGATGTCAGCTGGGCGGGGTTTGCGCGCGAGATCTTCCGCCAGTCCGGCCTGACCTGCACCGTTGAAGAGATCCCGACGACAGACTACCCGACACCCGCAGAAAGACCGCTCAACTCGCGCCTCGATTGCTCGAAAATTGCCACAGTTTTCGGCATTTCTCGCCCGGATTGGCGGATAGGTTTGGCGCAGATTCTGGATGATCTGGAGGCAGGCGCGTCATGACACAGCGCAAGGGCATCATACTCGCGGGCGGCAGCGGAACGCGGCTGTACCCCATAACCATGGGCGTCTCCAAGCAGCTGATGCCGATCTATGACAAGCCGATGATCTACTATCCGATCTCGGTGCTGATGCTGTCCGGCATCAGGGAAATCTGCATCATCACCACGCCCGAAGATCAGGCCCAGTTCCAGCGTGCGCTGGGCGACGGGTCGCAATGGGGCCTGGAGTTCACCTATGTGGTGCAGCCATCGCCCGATGGCCTCGCGCAAGCCTACCTGCTGGCCGAAACCTTCCTGAATGGCGCGCCATCGGCCATGGTGCTGGGCGATAACATCTTCTTCGGACATGGCTTGCCGGATTTGCTGACCGCAGCCGATGTGCAAACAGTCGGCGGCACTGTCTTTGGCTACCATGTCACCGACCCGGAACGCTATGGCGTGGTCGATTTTGACGAGACCGGCCAGGTGCGCGCGATCATCGAAAAGCCGCAGGTGGCCCCGTCAAACTACGCGGTGACCGGGCTCTATTTTCTTGATGCCAGCGCGCCTGATCGCGCCAGGCAGGTCCGCCCCTCGGCGCGCGGCGAGCTTGAAATCGTAACGCTGCTGGAAAGCTATCTGGCCGAAGGGGCGCTCAAAGTGAACCGCATGGGTCGCGGCTATGCCTGGCTGGACACAGGCACCCACGCAAGTCTGCTGGATGCGGGCAATTTCGTGCGCACCCTGCAAACCCGGCAAGGCCTGCAAACCGGCTGCCTGGAAGAGATTGCCTACGAGCAGGGCTGGATCACAGCCGAAGATGTGCAAAAGCTGGCAGATCCTTTGCAAAAGAATGACTACGGTGCGTATTTGCTCAGCATGCTGGATTGATCTGCGGCATCACGGGCGTTCATGGCGAGGTTGATAAAACCCGATGGTCGATCCACCCGGTAGCACAAAGGACGACAAGATCCCCCAACCCTCGTCACTGGGATCTGAACTTGCCACACCGTGATGAGCCAAGAGCGCACAGGTCTCATCCAGATCATCACACATCAGATAGAGCGAATGCACTGATGAGCTTTCGTGCGGATGAAAAGCCACCTCGCCGGGCGGGAGTGCAAATATCAGCCAACCGCCGCCGACATCGATGTTGTCGAGCTTCAGAACATCGCGAAAAAACGCGCGATCTGCCTCCGCGTTGGTAGAGTAAATGACAACATGTGCGCCATTGAACATCGGCGTCCCCCGCAGGCTTTTGTCGAGGGCAGCCTATCAAACAACGCGCATGCGTGCCAGCTTGGCGGTGCCGGAAGCCTTGAAGGCTTCCGGTTCGATTTCCTCAAGGGAAATCGGCACCTCCGAATTGATCAGCTGCGTACCAGCTTTTCGTACATGTCCGAGACATCGCGTGTCAGCGCGCCAACCTCGAAGGTATAATCGCCAATCTGTCCCACCGGTGTCACCTCGGCAGCCGACCCTGTCAGCCAGCACTGCTCAAAGCCTTCCAGTTCCTCGGGCATGATGTGACGCTGATGCACCTTGATCTGCTTGTCCTCCAGCATGCCGATCACCGTCTGCCGGGTCAGACCATTGAGGATGCTGTCAGCCAGCGGCGTGTGCACCTCGCCGTCCTTGACGAAGAAGATGTTCGCGCCGGTCGCCTCGGCCACATAGCCGCGATAATCAAGGAACATCGCATCCGAGCATCCCTTCGCCTCAGCGGCATGCTTGGACATGGTGCAGATCATGTAAAGCCCGGCTGCCTTGGCAGCCACCGGGATCGTCTCGGGGCTGGGGCGCTTCCATTTGGCGATGTCGAGCTTGGCACCCTTCATCTTCGCGTCCCCGGAGTAGTTGCCCCATTCCCAGGCCGTCACCGCCATGCGGATCGGGTTGCGCGAGGCCGCGACTCCCATGTCCTCACCCGCACCGCGAAATGCCACAACCCGCAGATAGGCATTGTCCAGACCATTGGCATCCAGCGTCGCGCGCTTGGCCGCCTCGATCTCATCCACTGTGTAGGGGATCGGCATATCCATCAGCTCGCCTGACTTCAGCAGCCGCTCGGAGTGCTCGCGCGATTTGAACACCTTGCCGTCATAACAGCGCTCGCCCTCGAAAACCGATGAGGCATAGTGGAGCGCATGCGTCAGAATATGCACGTTCGCATCACGCCATTCGACCATCCGGCCGTCCATCCATATTTTACCGTCGCGGTCTGCGTATGATCCAGCCATCGTGCACTCCTTTCTCTCGCATTCAGCTTTCAATTTTCATAAGTTGCGCAAACAACGTCCGCATCGGACATAAAATTACGCGAAAACTGCGCAGAGCTACCAGTCTGTTGTTGGAAAGTCAACAAAGCTGACATATCATTGCGTAAAGCTGAAAAAGATCAACAAGGCCAGTGCTATGGGCGACAGAAGCGGACCGATCGGCGGAGAATCCCTGCTCTTTCTCACAGACGAACAACTGCGGCAGGGAATCGAAGCGATGTTCTTTGCCTATCGCGGCTTCACCGCTGATCCCGACCGCATTCTGGAAGGCATGGCCTATGGCCGCGCCCACCACCGCGCCATCCATTTCATCAACCGCGCACCGGGCACCACGGTCAACAACCTGCTCAGCATCCTCGGCGTGACCAAGCAATCGCTGAACCGCGTGCTCAGAACCCTGATCGAAGATGGCCTGGTGGAAAGCCGTGTCGGCCGCATGGACAAACGTGAGCGGCACCTGTTCCTGACCGATGCGGGCCGCGAGCTGGAAAGCCGCCTGTCGGATGCCCAGCGGACCCGCATGCGCGCCGCCTTTCGTGATGCCGGACCGGAAGCTGTGATTGGCTTTCGCAGCGTACTTGAGGCAATGATGGACCCGGACATGCGGCGCAAATACCGCGCATTGAAGGAAAGCAGCTCATGAGTGACCCCGACGCGCATCTTTTGATCGTTGATGATGATGAACGGATCAGGGGGCTTTTGCAGAAATTCCTGATGCGGCAGGGCTTTCTGGTGACGGCGGCCCGCGACGCAGCGCATGCGCGGCGCATTCTGTCAGGGCTCGACTTTGATCTGATCGTGATGGATGTGATGATGCCGGGCGAGGATGGTATCAGACTGACACGCGCGCTGCGTGAAACGTCGCATACGCCGATCCTGCTGCTCACGGCGCGCGGCGAGACAGAGAACCGCATCGAAGGGCTGGAAGCGGGGGCCGATGACTACCTCGCCAAACCGTTTGAACCCAAAGAGCTGTTGCTCAGGATCAACGCGATCCTGCGCCGCATGCCGACAACCGATGAAGCCGACACCGCGCCCAAGGTGCTCAGCCTCGGCCCGGTGCGCTATGATATCGAGCGCGGCGAGATGTGGCGCGGCGATGATCTGGTGCGTCTCACTGCGACCGAAAGCCAGCTCATGCGCATCTTTGCCAAACACGTTGGCGAGGCGGTCAGCCGCACGCAGCTGGTCGAAGATCTGGGCCGTGACCGCGGTCAGGCGCAGGAACGTGCGGTGGATGTTCAGATCACACGCCTCCGGCGCAAGATCGAAGCCGATCCCAAGCAACCCCGCTACCTGCAAACCGTGCGCGGCGCGGGCTACATGCTGGCACCGGAGTAGCTCTTGCTCTTATTGGCCGATCTCCTGTTCCTATGGCACTTCTGGTCGTGCTTCCAACTTCGGCGAAAGTTGAAAAGCGAATATCCATTCGTTTGGATCGCTATTTCGGATCGCGTGAACCCAATGATGAAATGGGGCCGTCGGCTCTTTCCACGCTGGTACAATGAATGCATTGAGCTACAGCACTTTTGCATCTTCCAAATCGACCAAATCCCAGTCACAGTTTTGGCTGATGACGACGTATTTGAACGCATCAAGAAATTACGAAGCGGAGCGGTTGTTTGGCTTTACGCGGTCGCGCTCGGTTTGAGTATCGCAAGTATAAGTTAGGAAGGCGCAATGACCACAGCCCTCATCAACCATCCCGCTGGCCTTGAACACGTCACGCCCCCGGGTCATCCCGAGCAGGTGGCGCGGCTGGAATACATCATGAACGCGCTCAAGGATCATGACGGTCTTCTGAGGATCAAGGCGCCCATGGGTAGTGAAGCGGATATCATGCGCTGCCATCCTTCCAGCTACATCACCGATCTGCGCAGCGCCGCGCCCAACGTAGGCTTTCGCCAGCTCGACGCTGACACCCATATGTCGCCCGGCACCATCGAGGCTGCATTTCGTGCCGTTGGCGGCATGACCCGCGCGGTGGATGAGGTGATAAGCGGTAACGCAAAGAACGCTTTCGTCGCCATGCGTCCGCCAGGCCATCACGCGGAAACATCGACCCCCATGGGCTTCTGCCTGTTTGGCAATGTCGCCATTGGCGCGAAATACGCGCTGGAACATCACGGCCTCAAACGCGTCGCCGTCGTCGATTTCGACGTGCACCACGGCAATGGCACGCAGGACCTGCTGTGGAACGAGCCGCGCGCGCTGCTGATCACCTCGCAGCAGATGCCGCTCTGGCCGGGCACGGGCGAGCGTTCTGACAAGGGCGGGCACAACAATATCGTCAACCTGCCCATCGCCCCCGGCGGCACCGGCGCCGAGATGCGCGCGCTTTATCAGGCAGAGGTCTTCCCGCGCCTGCGCGCCTTCAACCCCGATATGCTTTTCATTTCTGCTGGCTTTGACGCCCATCAGGATGATCCGCTCGCCAATCTCAACTGGTCTACGGACGACTTCCGCTGGCTCACGCAGGAACTTTGCAAAATCGCGCAAGAAACCTCGCAGGGCCGTGTGGTCAGCGCGCTGGAAGGCGGCTATGATCTGGACGCGCTTGCTGCATCCGTGGCCGCGCATGTCACAGCACTTCAGGAGGCCGCCGCATGAGCGATGTGAATGAAATGACGTTCGAGCAGGCGATGGCCGAGCTGGAGCAGGTGGTCAGCAAGCTGGAACGCGGCGATGTGGCGCTGGAGGACAGCATCAAGCTCTATGAACGCGGTGCAGAGCTGAAAAAGCGCTGCGAGACCAAGCTGAAAGAGGCCGAGGAGAAAGTGGCTGCGATCACATTCGACGGCGACGGTCAACCCAAGGGCACCGCGCCGCTCGACGCAGGCTGACCGCGCGTGTCGCTCCAATCCGAGATGAGATTGTGGTCAACCGTGGTTGGCCTTTCGCTAAATACGACGCTGAACCGCAGAGCAGATGTTCCGGTGGTGCAGGCGATGCAATATGCGACCAATGGCGGCAAGCGCTTGCGTGCTTTTCTTGTTCGGGAAAGTGCACGGGTCTGCGGCGCCGATGTGGCCCGATCGGTTTGGCCCGCCTGCGCTATCGAAGCCTTGCACGCCTACAGCCTCGTGCATGACGATCTGCCCTGCATGGATAATGACGATCTACGCCGCGGTCAGCCTACGGTGCACGTCAAATGGGATCAGGCGACGGCGGTGCTTTGCGGCGATGCGCTGCAAACGCTTGCCTTCGAATTGCTCAGTGATCCCGCCTGTTCCGATAGCGCTGAGGTCCGCGCCGATCTTGTGCTGTCCCTCGCCAAAGCCTCGGGCGCGGAGGGTATGGTCTTTGGGCAAGCTCTGGATATTGCTGCGGAAACGGCGGACTCTGCGTTGTCGCTGGGTGAAATCACCGCCCTGCAGGCAGGCAAGACCGGCGCGCTCATCACATGGTCTGCCACTGCAGGCGCGCGCCTTGCTAAGGCCGACCTTGCGCCGCTCACAACCTACGGCGATGCCCTGGGCCTCGCGTTTCAGATCGCCGATGACATTCTCGACATCGAATCCGACGCGGCCACCCTTGGCAAAGCCACCCAGAAAGATGCAGGCGCAGGCAAGGCGACATTCGTATCGCTTCTCGGCATGGACGAGGCAAAGCGCCGCGCCGCGGCTCTGGCTCGACCGGCCCCGGCAGCGCCCCAACCAGCACCAGTAGCCCCTCGACCGGCTCCGGCAGCTCCTCGACCAACGCCACCGCCTGCAGCGCCCCAACCGGCCCCGGTAGCACCGCCGCCTGCCAGTGCCCCTCCTGCTGAAAGCTAGCGCCCAACCCAAAATTAGCAATGGAAAAAATAGGGCAATCTAAGGACCAAACTCACTGGCTAACCATGCGAACAAAATTTCTATCCGCACGGATTGACCAGCGAGTGCCGAGGGTTTTGTTAAGCCTAATACTGGTGACCTTGTTGGCCATGGTGTGGAGCGTTGGCCAGGGAGAATACCCAGTCCCCCCGCTGGATGTTATCCGTACCGTTTTGGGATTACCAACAGATAATCCAGACTACGGATTTATAGTAAATACTCTGCGCCTGCCGAGAACTTTGGTAGCCTGGGGCGTTGGTATGGCCCTAGCCATCGCAGGCACATTAACTCAAGGCATTACCCGTAACCCCCTGGCAGCACCAGGCATTATCGGTG
>JBCCUH010000115.1:0-6672 GCA_039197405.1 Pseudomonadota bacterium | reverse complement strand
CGCGCCCAGACCGATGCCAAGATCGCTGAGCTGGGCCTGCAGCAGGCCGTGCGTATCACCGGCTGGGTGACCGGGGCCGAGGTCCGCGCAGAGCTGCGCAAAGTGCGCGCGCTGGTCCATCCCAGTTTCACCGAAGGTCTGCCCGTCGTCTTGATGGAGGCCATGGCCGAGCATCGCCCCGTTATCTCCACCTATATCGCGGGCATCCCCGAACTGGTCCGCGATGGCCAAACCGGCTGGCTGGTCCCTGCAGGGCAGGTGGAGGATCTGGCCGAGGCGCTTCTGGCCTGTGCTTCCATGACCCAACCTGCGTTGGAAAAGATGGGGGCGGCCGGTTTCGCGCGGGTCTCGGCGCGCCATGATGTCCAGACCGAGGCCGCGAAACTGCGGCTGGCCTTTGAGCAGGATGCAGGCGCGTGAAGGCCGTGATCAAACAACTGGGCCTGAGGCTCCTGACCGCGCCACCGCTTTACGGGTGGTTGCAAAAGCGCGCCTTGAAAGACGCGCCGGTGACGATCCTGTGCTATCACACGCTGCGCCCCGATCATGAGACCATCGCCTCCTGGCTGGCCCTGCGCCAAAGCGATTTTGCCGCGCAAATCGCCGCCCTGAGAAAGACCTATGACATTGTCAGCCTGGATCAGGCGCTGGCCCCGGCGACATCTGACAAACCGCGCGCGGTCCTGACCTTTGATGACGGGGAATGGGCGATGCAGGCGCATCTGCTGAAGACTGTCGAGGCCGAGGCCCTGCCCGTGACGCTTTATGTGGCCACGGGCCAGATTGAGACCGGGCAGCCCTATTGGTTTGACCGGGTGATCAATGCCCTGCAAAGCCAAGGGGAGACGCAGATCACTTTGGACGGGCTGGGCCACTGGACCATCGGCCCCGCTTTGGGAAAACCCCGTTGGGAACAGATCGGTGCCGTGCTGGAGGCGCTCAAAGCGCAACCCGAAGACACGCGCGATGCGCTGGCAGATCAGATCATCGCGCAGACAGAGCCTGCGGACGCGCCCGGCTTCACACCCATGACCCCGATGACACTGGCCCAGCTTCAAGAGGTGGCAGCACACCCGCTTGTCACCATCGGCGCCCATAGCCACGGCCATGAGCTTCTCGACCGGATCACGCCAGACGCGGCCCGCGACAGCATTGCCCGCTCAAAAGAGCTGCTGGAGACCTGGACCGGCAAATCCATCGATCATTTCGCCTATCCCAATGGCAACAGCGCGCCTGCGGTGGTGGAGATCCTCAAAGATCTGGGTTTTCGCTCTGCGACAATTCTGGGCGACCGGCTGGCCCATGCCAGCGACCCGGCGCTTTTACTGCCCCGCATTTCGGTCGGGCGTTATGACGCGCTGGACCGGTTGCGCCTGCGCTTGGTGAATATCTGAGCATGGCGTATCACCATATCATTCATCCATTTCACGGCCCGCGCGCCTCTGCGCGCCAGCCCTATGACACATATTAGAGGTCACCAGATGGCTATTTTTACCGACAAGAACATCATTCGCGTGGTCATCGCCTTGCTGATTTTCGGCACGCTTTACAGGCTCTATCCGATCTTTGCAGGCCAAGACGCGCTGGCGCAGTTCTTCCTGACCGAAGACGGTTATCTGATGCTGACCATCGCGCGCAATATGGCCATCGGTCTGGGCATGTCGGTCTCGGACGGCACCATCGCCAGCAACGGGGTGCAACCGCTGGCCACCTTCCTGTTTGCCATCCCTTATGTGCTAAGCGGCGGTGACAAGGTCAGCTCGCTTATCGGCGTGCATCTGATCTCTGTGGCGGTCTCGGTTGTGGGCATCTTCTCGGTGCGGGCGCTGGCCCGTATGGTGCTGGCCCCTTTGGATCCGCGCCCGCTCTGGCCCTGGCTGATCACCTGCCTGTGGTATCTGGGCCCGCTTCTGGTTCTGCACAGCATGAATGGGCTGGAAACCGGGCTTTATACGGTGATGGTGACCATCACGCTGGTCCTGTTTGGCAACCTTCTCAGCAAAGGGCAGGCCGCCAGCTTTGGGGACCGGATGCTGTTTGGCGCGGCTTGCGGTGTCACCTTTCTGGCGCGCAATGATGCGGTCTTCCTGCTGGTGCCGCTGTTCTTGATCTGGGCCGGCTTCGGCCTGATCGTGGCGCGCGACAGCTTTGGCCGGGTCGCGGGTCACCTGATCCCGCCGGGCATCCTCAGCCTTGTGATCGCCTCCCCCTGGTTGATCAATAACTACGTCAAGTTCGGCTCGATCGTGCCGGTCAGTGGTACCGCCCAAGCACTGAGCGGCGGACTGGCCAAGAACGCCACGATCCTGCCCTCAAAGCTGTTTGAGCATATGTTCCCGATGCTGCCGATCCCCGAAAGCATGGAGCCCAGCATGCCGGTGATCGTGGTCTCACTGGCCGTCGTGTTCAGCGTCGCTGCGGTGTTTCTGTCTGGCGTTTTGCGCCGGGGCAGTGTCGCGCGCTATGTCGTGGCAACCTACACAGCCTTTGCGGTCATCATGTCGGTTTATTATGGGCTCTATTTCGGGGCGGGCTGGTTTCTCAGCCGCTATCTCGCCCCCGTCGCACCTCTTCTGATCATCGCGATGTTCTATACAGCCCTGCTGATCACCACGCGGATCACGCCCAAGCTTGTGGGCGGTCTGATGACCGGCGCGGCGCTGGCCAGCCTGGCTTTGTCCACCGCACTTTTGCTGCGCTACCACGTACCGGGCGTGAAAGAACAAGGGCATTTCCAGGTGACCGCCTGGGTCGACGAAAACATCGCGCCTGAGACCTGGATCGGTGCTGTACAGACCGGCACGCTGGGCTATTGGCATGACCGCACGATCAACCTGGATGGCAAGGTGAACCCCGACGCGCTGAACGCGCTTCTAACTGAGGGCAATGTGGTCAATTACGTGCTGGACAGCCCCGCGCAATATCTGGTCGATTGGTGGGGCATCGTCACCTGGATCACCGACCCCAAGCCCGAGCATGACGCTTTGCGCGCCGAGTTTGAGGTCATTGTCGATGATCCCGGGCGCAATCTTGGCGCGCTCAAAAGGACGCAATGATGCAGTTTAGCGAAGACCGCCTGACAGAGATCCGCACAGCACTTCTGGGCCCGGACGGGTCTGCGCTGATCCATCTGATGCATCTCAAAGGCTTCGGGCAGGACACCTCGGAGGCGGCCGCCCCAGTCCTGCAGCTTGCCACAGATTTGCGCTGGATCGACCCTGATACAGGCGCGCTGACCCCTTTGGGAACCTGCGCTGCAGATAGCTGTCGCGAGTATCAATTCTGGACTGAGCGGGACCGCAAGACACCCTTCGAAGGCTACGCCCCGCATCTGTCATCAACCTATTTCAAAGGTCGCAAAGTGCTGGAGATTGGCCCCGGCATGGGCGCCAATCTGATGTCCATCGCCGCTGCCGGTGGCGAGGTTCTGGGTGTGGAGCCAGTGACAGCCTATATCCAGATGGGAGCCATCTTAAGCGAACGCGAAGGCCTTCCCGCCCCCGATGTGCGCCAAGGTGCGGCCGAAGAGATCCCTTTCGAGAAGGCCTCTGCCGACCTGATCTTATGTGCCTCGGCGCATCAATATTTCGAAATCCTGCCCGCCTTCCACGAGATCGCCCGGACCCTGTCCAAAGGGGGCGAGCTGTTGATCGTGGGCGGCACGTTCAAGCCCTATTTCTGGGGCGGGCTGAAGGCGGTTTTGAAAGAACGCTCAGGGGCCGCGGCTTACGTGATTACCGTGCTGAACTCCCTGAGTTACATGGCCATCAAGAAGCGGGTGATCCCGGCGCGCACCGGCTTTTCCACCTCGCGACCGGTCTATCCGTCGCAGGCCGGATTGATGCGTTTGCTGTCACAGACCGGGTTTGAACAAGTCTCGGCCCCAGTGATGGTGGGCCCCGAGACCTGCTTCCACGTGCGCTTGCGCTAGATTTTCAGCTTCTTGAAAATCATCTCGGGGATGTTGCGGATAATCGCCATCACCAGCCACCAGATCTTGCGCACATAGATCACGTTGCGCTTGGCTTTTACCGCGCGGTAAACCGCCTCGCCCACTTCCTCAGGCTGGGCGGTCAGTTTCGCAGGCAGGTCCAAGTCTTCGGTCATCTTGGTGGCCACAAAGCCCGGCAAGACGGTGACGACATGTACGCCGTGTTCCGCCAGGCGGTTGCGCAACCCCGACAGAAACGCGGTGAAGCCTGCCTTGGCTGAGCCATAGACATAATTGGTGGCGCGCCCGCGATCGCCTGCGACTGAACTGATGCCCACCAGCGTGCCCGAGCCTCGTTCGGCAAAGCGGTTGGCAAGGGCTGCAAAGATCAGCGCCGGGCCTTCGAAATTGGCGCGCAAAACTTGCGTGGCGGCTGCGCTGTTCGCCTCATTCTCGGACTGCTCACCCATCAGACCCACCGCACACACTGCGATATGGGGCAGGGCGGGCAATCCGTCGATGAAGCCCTCGAACTGCTCGGTCTCAAGCGCATCAAACGCATGCAGGCTGACATCGACGCTATAGCGCACCTGCAGATCATTGCGCGCCGCTTCCAGCGTGTCGGGGTTGCGCGCGGCCAACTGCACCGGGTGGCCTTCCTTGGCAAAGCTGTGCGCTATGGCCAGCGCCATGTCAGAGCGGGCGCCAAGGATCAGAACGGGGCGATTATTCATAGTTTCAACCTTTGTGATTGTTCGGAGGCGAAGGTATCGCATGCGCCGGATTTCCGGCGGGCGGCCTCAAAAGTATCGGTGCGCGCATCGGAGGCGCGCAATGTCTCAGCGCTCATCCGGCTGTCCTTGGCCAGATAGAAACGGCCCCCATGATCCAGCGTGATCGCATCAAGCCTGTCCATAAGCGCCAGGGTGCGTCGGTTCACGGGGAAATCCAGCGCCAGCGTGTAGCCTTCCATCGGGAAGGAGAACCGGCTGTCTTGCACCCCCAGGCGCTTGAGCACCGCCAGAAAAGAGCCCGCACCCGCCTCGGAGATTGCGTCCAGAAGGGCGCTCAGACCCGCGCGCGAACTGTCCAGCGGCAACACGCATTGAAACTGCATGAAGCCGCGCCGGCCATAGATCCGGTTCCAGTTCAAGATCGCATCAAGCGGGTAGAAATAGCTGTCCCAATCGACCAGGCTATCGCCCGCCTTGCGGCTGCCATTCCAATAGTAAAGCGCATTGAACGCGCGCACTGTCAGCCCGTTCATCAACCAGCCCGGCGGAGAGAAGGGCACAGACAGCTTGCGCTTATCCTTGGTCTGGTAGGGTTTCTTGCGACGGGGTTTGGGCAGCTCTTCAAGGGTGGCGTGCTCGCCCAGCATCACCAAAGACCGCCCCCGGGCCGCCCCCGTGCTCAGACAATCGATCCAGGCCACGGAATAAGTGCTGTCCTGAGATTGCTCAAACACATCCATCGCCGCATCAAGGTTTTCAGCCCTTATCATCTGTTGTGCAATCCAGCCGCTTTCGACAGGGCGCAGACGGATCGCGGCGCGCAGGATGATGCCCGTCAGCCCCATACCACCCACCGTCCAGCCAAACAGGGTGGCGTTTTTCTTGCGGCTGCAGCGGGTGATCTTGCCATCCGGCCCCATCACGTCGATCCAGTCGACGAAATTGCCGAAACTGCCATCGGCGTGGTGGTTCTTGCCATGCACATCCGCCGCAATCATACCGCCCAGGGTCACGAATTTCGTCCCCGGCGTGACGGGCAGAAACCAGCCTCGCGGCAGAAAACTGTCAATAATATCGGCCGACAGCACACCCGCTTCGGCCTGCAAGACCCCGGTCTTTTCATCAAAGCTCAGCATATGGGCGAAGTGGCGCATATGCACCGTGTTGGTCTGGCTCAGAGCACTGTCGCCATAGGCGCGCCCATTGCCGCGGGCAATCGCCGGGCCAGTGTCCAGTTGCGCGCGCAGATCCGCCTCCGAGCGCGGGGCAGACAAAGCCACGTCATGGGTGGGAAATTGCCCCCAGCCGGACAGTTTCATGCCGCGCGCCCCAACTGGCTGTCGGTAAAGACAAACTGCCGGTCGAGCAGGTATTTCACGACATAACCGACGCTCAGGCCCAGAATGGCCCCCAGCTCGCGCATCGCGTCCGTTTGCCAAATCAGCCAGAACGCCGTTTCCGTGCCCCAGAAGATCGCCGTGGTGATCAGACCCATCGCCGTATAGAGCCCGAATTTCTTGCTATGCGCTTTCACACCGGTGCTGGTATCGGCAAAGATCCAGCGCTTATCGAGGATATATTTGACCACCAGCCCGGCAATGGTGCCAAGCCCCATGGCGGCCAGAAACCAGACCATCGTGGTGCCTTGCGACAGGACCAGGCGTTGCACGCCCAGGTTCACAATCGTGGCGATCACCGCGAAAGCGCCATACCTGAAAATCAGCGTGCCCAGGGTCACACGATGGCTCCCAGAAGCGCGAAGGCGAAGATCACGACGGCACAGACCTGGCTCATCCGGTCCTTGGCGGCATAGATCACCGGGTCGTCATGCATATGCCCGCGATGGGTCACCAGCACCAGACGGCTGATCCAGTACAAAAGCACGCAAGAGATCCCCCACAGCATCGCGGGCGTCGAATAGAGCGACACGACATTGGGGCTGTTGACGTAAAGCGCCATGATCAGGATCGACACATAGCCCGCGCCTATGGCCATCATCGAGATGAT
>JBCCUH010000114.1:0-6672 GCA_039197405.1 Pseudomonadota bacterium | reverse complement strand
CCCCCCCCCCCCCCCCCCCCCTGCCCGGTCGCAAAACACTCCAATCCGTGGATCAAAGCTGCTCCATCACCTCATCGGAAGCTTCGAAATTGGTGGTGACGCGCTGCACGTCATCGTCATCTTCCAGCGCATCCACCAGCTTCATCAGCTTTTGCATCCCGCCCAGATCCATCTCGGTGGTGGTGGTTGGGCGCCAGATCAGTTTGGTCGACTCCGATTCGCCCAGTTCCGCTTCCAATGCGTTCGAAACATCGTTGAGATCAGTGTCCGCGCAGTAGATGACATGGCCGTCTTCGCTGCTTTCCACGTCTTCCGCGCCCGCTTCGATCGCAGCCATCATGACGGTATCTGCATCGCCAACCTCAGCCGGGTAGGTCACTTCGCCCTTGCGGTCGAACATGAACCCGACCGAGCCGGTCTCGCCCAGATTGCCGCCATTCTTGGTAAAGGTCGAGCGCACGGTCGAGGCTGTCCGGTTGCGGTTGTCGGTCATTGCCTCAACGATCACCGCCACGCCATTGGGGCCATAGCCCTCATAACGGATCTCTTCGTAATCATCGCCCTCGCCTGCCTGGGATTTCTTGATCGCGCGGTCAATCACATCCTTGGGGACAGAGTTCGACTTTGCCTCTTTCACCGCCAGACGCAGACGCGGGTTCTTGTCGGGGTCAGGATCGCCCATCTTGGCCGCGACGGTGATTTCCTTCGACAGCTTGGAAAACAGCTTGGAACGCGCCGCATCCTGCCGCCCCTTGCGATGTTGAATATTTGCCCATTTGGAATGGCCGGCCATGATCGTCCCCGCGAAATGTTGCGTCAGTTGCCTCTCTATATGGCAGCCGCCCCCTGGCCCGCAAGTGGCCCGGAAGCGGCGTGCAAGCCGGGTTGAACTGCGGCCCCGAATGCAGTCATCTGAAGGCAGTTTGGAAAGGCGCCTATGACCCAGGATCAAATCATACTGTTTTCGCTCTTCGGTGCGGTCTTCGGCTTGCTGCTCTGGGGGCGCTACCGCTACGATGTGGTCGCCTTCTCGGCGCTGATGGTCGGTGTCCTTTTGGGGGTTGTACCCTCGTCAAAGGCTTTCGCAGGCTTCGGCCACCCCGCCACGCTGGTGGTGGCGCTGGTGCTGGTGGTTTCGGCCGGGCTGGTGCGCTCGGGCGCGGTGTTCCTGATCACGCGGACGCTGGTGGACAGCACCCGCAGCCTTGGCATGCACATCACGCTGATGGGCGGGGTTGGCGGCGTGCTCTCGGCCTTCATGAACAATGTCGCGGCTCTGGCGCTGCTTATGCCGGTGGATATCCAGACCGCCCGCAAGGCCGGGCGCACGCCGGGTCTGTCGCTGATGCCGCTCAGCTTTGCCACTATCCTCGGCGGCATGGTCACGCTTATCGGCACACCGCCAAACATCATCATCGCCTCGATCCGCGAGGAAAGCCTCGGCGCGCCGTTCAAAATGTTCGACTTCGCGCCAGTGGGCGGCATCGCCGCTATCGCCGGTCTGGCCTTCGTTGCCCTCATCGGCTGGCGCTTCATTCCCGCGCGCGGCGATGGCACAGCGGGCGCATCGGATATCTCGCAGTATATCGCAGAGCTGACGGTGCCCGAGGACTCCAAACATATAGGCAAACGCCTCAGCGAGCTGACCGAGGATGCCGAGAAAGCCGACGTGGCCATTCTGGGCCTCATCCGGGCGGGAAAACGCCGCTATGGCCAGGCCCGCAACACGCCGCTGAAAGCTGGCGACACGCTGGTGCTGGAAGCCTCGCCCGATGCGCTGGACGAGTTTCGCACCGCGCTCGGGCTGGCGCTGTCAGACGCCAAACGCGAAGAGGCGCTGACAGCGGGCGGCGATGGTGTCGATGTGATCGAGATCGTCGTCACCGACGATTCCCGCATCAAGGGCAAGACCGCGCAGGCATTGGGCCTTGCCTGGCGGCAGCGCGCGGTGCTGATGGGTATCTCGCGGCAAGGCAAGACTATCCGTGACCATGTGCGCCGCACCGAAGTGCGCACGGGCGACATTCTGCTGCTGCTGGTTCCCAAGGATCGGGGCGCCGATATCACCGAATGGCTACGCTGCCTGCCCCTCGCTGATCGGGGTCTCGCGGTTACAGAAGACAGCAAGATGTGGCTCGCCATCGGCCTCTTCGCAGGGGCCGTTGCCGCCGCGAGCTTCGGCCTCGTCTACCTTCCCATCGCACTTGGCTGTGTGGTCATGGCCTACGTTCTGGCCAAGATCGTCCCCGTGTCAGAGCTTTACACCCACATCGAATGGCCGGTGGTGGTTTTGCTGGGCTCGATGATCCCCCTTGGCGCGGCTTTGGAGGATGCGGGCGGGACCGAATTGATCGCGGGCGCGCTGGTGGGTCTGACCGAAGGCATGCCCGCCTGGGCGGTGCTGACCGTGTTGATGGTGGTGACCATGACCCTGTCGGACGTGCTGAACAACACCGCCACGACCATCGTTGCCGCCCCCGTCGGCATCCAGATGGCGCAATCGCTGGGCGTTTCGCCCGACCCCTTTCTGATGGCGGTCGCGATTGCCGCCTCCTCCGCTTTCCTGACGCCCATCGGCCACAAGAACAACACGCTTATCCTCGGCCCCGGCGGCTATCAGTTCGGCGATTACTGGAAAATCGGCCTGCCGCTAGAGGTGATCATCGTTGCCGTCTCCATCCCCGCCATTCTGCTCTTCTGGCCGCTGTGACGGACGCTCCTCGGGCAACCTGAACGGTAAAACCGCGTCAAAGCGGCCAGATCAGCGGGATCAGCAAGGACGCCAGAATGCCGATACTCAGGTTCAGCGGGATGCCGACCCGCATGAAATCGGTAAACTTGTATCCCCCCGGCCCGTAAACCAGCATGTTGGTCTGATAGCCGATCGGTGTGGCAAAACTGGCAGAGGCAGCCACCATGACAGCCACGACCAGCGGACGCGCATCTATGCCCAGCGCGTCAGCCAGCCCGATAGCGATCGGCGTCACCACAACGGCCACCGCGTTGTTGGACACAAGCTCGGTCAGAACCGAGGTCAGCAGGTAAATCGCCCAGACGATCAGCGCACCGGGCAACAATCCCATGTAAGGCGCCAAAGCATCGACGATCAGCTTGACCGCCCCTGAGGCTTCAAGCGCCGTACCGATGGCCAGCATCGCAAAGATCAGGGCCAGCAACCGGCCATCGACCATGCCGAACGCCTCATCGGCATCAATGCAGCGCGTGAGCAGCACCGCCGCAACCGCCAATACCGACAGCAGGAAAATCGGCGCAACGCCAAAACCGGCCAGCGCGACGATGCCCACCAGCGCCAATAGGGCAAGCGGCGCCTTGCTGCGCCGATAGGCTCGCCCTGTCGGTTTGGAGACATCGACCAAATCCATTTCCTGCGCGAGGCGGCTGATGTCTTCCGGAGCGCCTTCCAGCAGCAGCGTGTCCCCCACACGCACGACAAGCTCGTCCAGCTGCACGCCGATGTTCTGGTTCCGCCTGTGCACCGCCAGCGGGTAGACGCCGTAGCGACGCCGCAGCCGCAGCATCCCCAGCGAGCGGCCCACCATCTTGCATCCCGGCGTGATCAGCACCTCGACGGTCGTGGTCTCCACAGCCGAAACCTGATCAATCCGCTTGAGATCCTTGGTGCGTTGCAGGCTCAGCAGCTCTGAAATACGGCTGCGCAGAACCACCCGGTCGCCGACCTTCAGCTCCACCCCTTTGAGGTTGCGCCGCAGCGACGTGTCACCGCGCACCACATCGATCAATCGCACCCCGTCCCGCTTGAACAGCTGAACACCGGTCACTTCCCGCCCGATCAGATTGCTTTCCGGCGGGATCACCGCCTCGGTAAAGAACTTCATCCTGCTCTTGTCGCTCAGCAGCGAGGCCATGCTGTCGCGATCCGGCAACAGAAAGGGGCCAAAGACCCGCAGGTAGATCATTCCCCAGATCACCAGAATGATACCCAAAGGCGTGACTTCAAAGATCGTGAAAGCCTCCAGCCCGTTGGCCCGTGCAACCCCATCGACCAGCAGGTTGGTCGAGGTCCCGATCAGCGTCAGCGTGCCGCCCAAGATCGCCGCGTAACTCAGCGGGATCAGCAGTTTGGAAGCTTTCGTGCCCAGCGTGCGGCTGAGCTGCACGAACACCGGGATCATCACCACGACAACCGGCGTGTTGCTGACGATGGCGGAGGCGAAAATCACAAATGCCAGCAACAGGACAATGGCCACCACCGGCCTGCTCTGCGCCTGTTTGTCGGCCAGTTTGGTAAAGCTTTCCAAAGCCCCGGTCCGCACCAGCGCACCCATCACGATGAACATCGCCGCAATCGTCCAGGGCGCCGGATTGGACAGCACCGTCAGCGCCGCGTCATAGGGCAGAACACCCAACAACAGCAGCACCGCAACACCTGCGATGGCCACAACTTCCGTGGGATAGGTCTCACGGATGAACAGGACAAACATCGCAACGACAGTCAGCAGCGAGATGACAGCCTGTTGCGTCTGGGTCAGTTCGATCAATGTCATGTCGGCCCGCGCCTTGTTTCAGGAAAACTGGGGTGCGTCAGTGTCGCCTGCCTTGCGCGGCTGAACAAGAAAAAGTCCGCTCATCGCCAGCCCCAGCGCCATCCACAGCTGCGGCGGCACATGCTCGCCCAGCAGGACCATCGCCCAGGTGACACCAAAGATCGTGACCAGATAGCTTACTTGCGCTGCAAAAACCGCCCCGGCACGTCCTACCAGCCAAAGATAGCCCGCATAGACAAGCACATGGGCCACCGACGAAAAGACATGGGCGATTTCCGGCACACCGTAGGGACGGATGGGCGAAATGAACTGCCCGGTGGCCAGTGCCAGCGGCAGGCACACCGCAGCGCCAATGACCGAGGCGCCAAAAAGAAGATGCACCGGATCAAGCCCGAAGGTGCCGGTACGGTTCACAAGATTGGCCTCGAATGCGTAAAACGTCGGCGCAACCAGCGCGAAGACAAGCCAGACGACGGACAGCCCCTGCTGCATCAACGCGCCATCCCTCTGTCCCAGGACCACGACACCGGCAAGCCCCAGAGCCAGGCCCACAAGCTTGGCCACCGAAAACCGGTCATTGCGCATCACAAGCGCTATGGGAAAGGCGATCATCGGGATCAGCGACAACACGATGGACAGTACCGCAGCGGGCAGATGCACCGCCACCTGATAGCTGACGCCATTGGGCAAAAGCGTCCCAATCAGCGCGATGACACCGCATAACCCCAGTTGCGCACGCGTCAGCTGAAAGGGGCGTTTCCCGCGCAGGGTCAAAAGCGCAAAGGTGATCACCGCACCAATCACCATCTGCCAGAAGATCAATCCGAACGGCTGATAGCCTGTGCTGACCACAACCTTGGTAAGCGGAATGGTGATGCCCCAGCCTGCACCGACCAGAATCAGTGCAAGAACAGCGCCCAGGGACCCGCCCTTCATCCTGCGGGCACCAACCGGCCACCATGCCGGAACATCTCGATATCCGTGGCCTTGCCGGTCCGGTCATCGGTCGTGACAATAACCCCGCTAAGCGTCGCCTCGCCATTGGCCGGGCTGAAACGCGACTTGACCATACCGGTGACAAAGCGGCGCAAAGGCTCCTGCTTTTCCATGCCGATGACCGACAGGTAATCTCCGCACATGCCCGCATCGGTCAGATATCCGGTGCCGCCGGGCAAAATCTGCGCATCCGCCGTGGGCACATGGGTATGCGTGCCCACCACAAGGCTGGCACGCCCGTCGCAAAAATGCCCCATGCCCATTTTCTCGGAGGTCGCCTCGCAATGCACATCCACCAGGATCATCTGCGCCAGCCCGCCCAAAGGATGCGCCCGCAGAACCGCATCGACGGCTGCGAAAGGATCATCGAAAGCGCGCTTCATGAACACCTGACCCAGCACTTGCAACACAAGCACTTTCTGCCCGCCCGGCGCCGTGAACAGCCGGTAGCCCTTGCCAGGTGCGGCCTTGGCAAAATTCAGTGGACGCAGGATACGCGGCTCTTTTTCAATGACCTGCAACATCTCTTTTTGATCAAACGCATGATCACCCAGCGTGATGCAATCGGCCCCCGCTTCGAAAATGGCCTTGGCATGCTCGCCGTTCAGGCCCGCGCCGTTCGAGGCATTCTCGCCATTGACCACGACAAAATCGAGACGGTGCTGCGTGCGCAGCGCAGACAGATTGTCAGTGATGGCACGGCGCCCGGCGCGGCCCATCACATCCCCAAGAAAAAGTGTCTTCATATCATTCGGATACGCAGCTTGGACGTCCGGTGCAACGCTGCAAATCCTTTTCCAAAAGATTTGGCACGTTATGTCTCAGTCCAATGCGCCTGAAAAAGACGGATAAACCCGCGCCCATCCAGCCACTTGCGCCGTCCAACGGCCGGTCAGGGCACCGTCAAAATCCCGCGCTCGGTCACGATCAGATCAAGCGGCTGATCGGTCGGCTCAAGCGGCAGAGTGCCTGCTTCCTGCGCCGCAAAGGCAAAGCCGATGGCCAGCGTCGCGCGGCGGCTGCGCAATCGCTCCAGCGTGCGATCATAAAACCCGCCGCCATAGCCCAAACGCCCGCCCCGCGCATCAAAGGCCACCAGCGGCACGATCACGATCTCCGGCTCGACCCACGCGCCAGCCTCCGGCACGCT
>JBCCUH010000113.1:0-6674 GCA_039197405.1 Pseudomonadota bacterium | reverse complement strand
GCCGACGGCCAGCAGAAAGAACGGCTTGGTGATTTGACCGGCCTAGTCAGGGTTGCCAGCGATCCCTCGCTTTAAGGCCTCAGGTTTTGGAATGTCGGCGCTAGATCGCCATCCTGTCAGCCAGGCGGTCCTGCACCAACCCGGCAACCCGCGCGGTGTGTACGTGCAGCGCCCGCCCTTCCGTGCGCGCCGCGCGCAGATTAAATGCGGCTGTGGACAGATCGCTGTCATTGGCGCTAAGCGCCACACCTTCCAGGAACCGCGCGATATATTCCAGCGTCTTGCCGTCTGTTTCCGTCGCCAGCAGATCGGCGATATGCGCCATGTCGTCGTGAAAGGCCATCGGATCGGGGTTGACCTCGTCATCGACGATGGAACGAACCCCCATCGGCCTGATAGTCTGCGGCAGCATGGAAATCACCGCGCTTTGAAATGCCGCCAGCGAGGTTATCGGCTTGGCAAGAAACCCATCTGCGCCAGAAGCAAGGGCCACCGCTTCGTTGGTTTCATCGCCGCTGATACCCAGCAAGGCACCGACCCTTGGAACGCAGGTGTTCAATTCATCGATAAGCTCTGCGCCCGATCCATCCGGCAGCCCGAGATCCACGATCACGATAGACGGGCGGTAGACCTGCAGGTGGCGACGCGCAGACCGCAAGCAATCTGCGCGCCGGATGCGCGCACCTGACCGAAGGCACAACAAGCGCATGGCTTCACAGGCATAGCGACTGTCCTCCACAACCAGAACGGTGAGCCCCAGTAACGGCCTGTTGACCGTCGGCGCCGGGGTCAGCGCCTTTCTGTCGAGTTCATTCATCGTGCCCTCGCCTTGGCATTGCTTCGCTTCACAGGAATCACGCTACCCCAGCAAGCCTAACAAGCTGTTAAGTGCCGCCGCCTTGCCCCGCCGCCACGGGCGCGCCATATATCTGCACAACACATGCCATTGAGGATCATCAAATGATTGGAAGACTGAATCACGTTGCCATTGCCGTTCCTGATCTCAAGGCCGCCGCCGATCAGTATCGCTCTGCTCTGGGCGCCACTGTCGGCGCGCCGCAGGATGAGCCGGATCACGGGGTGACGGTCGTTTTCATCGAACTGCCCAACACCAAGATTGAACTGCTCTACCCCCTGGGGGACGACAGCCCGATCAACGGTTTTCTGGAAAAGAACCCCGCAGGCGGAATTCACCACGTCTGTTACGAGGTCGACGATATCATAGCCGCGCGTGATCACCTCAAAGCATCCGGCCTGCGCGTGCTGGGCGATGGCGAGCCGAAAATCGGCGCCCACGGCAAACCGGTCATCTTCCTGCATCCAAAAGACATGAACGGTACTTTGACCGAGTTGGAGCAAGTCTGATGGGCATCACCTCGGCGCTGGTCCTTTTTGCGGTGATCTGGTTCATGACGTTTCTCATCGTCATACCGATCCGCCTGCAAACCCAGGGCGATCTGGGCAAGGTGGTTCCCGGCACGCATGCCGGATCACCGGAACATCATCACCTGAAGAAAAAGGCGTGGATCACCACCGGGGTCAGCGCCCTGCTCTGGGCGATCATCGCGGGCATCATCGTGTCCGGTCTGGTCACCATCGAAGACATCGACATGTTCAACCGGATGGGTGCCTCCGCTCCAACTGGTGGAACAGATGGGTGAAGGTCGCCGCGCCTAGTATCGGAATAAACAGGTTCAATAGCGGAAAGGTCAGCGGCACCGCCATCAGGCAGCCCGCTAGCCAGATCGTTCCGAAATGCTGGCGCCGGCGTTTCTTCGCACCCTCGCGCCCAACACGGCGCATGGCGGCAATGTAGAAATACTCCCGGCCTAGCAGAAAACCGTTGAGCGCCCAGAAGATGATAAGCGCTGCAAAGGGAAAGACGACATAGGCAAGGATCGCAACGATATTGGCGGCGATCAAAAGCCCCAGAAAGTTGATCGTGTCCCTCAGACCTTCATAAAAACTGACAGGCTTCACCGGCGGTAAATGCGCATAGTGCTTTCGCTCGACCGCATCCGCGACTTCATCCAGAAAGAACGATGTGATCGCCGATGCCACCGGCACCATCAGAAAAGTGCTGAGAAACAGCATCAGGAAAAGCGATCCCCATCCCAGCAGATCGCCAACCCAGGTCACTTCCCCGATGACCGGCAAGACGGTCACATCCCCGACCTGTTCACCCAGAATGGTCAGAAACAGCGCATAGATACCGATCAAAAGCGCAATGGTCAGACCGATGCCCAGCAGCAGGACACGACGAAAACGTCGGTCGTTCATCTGGCCAAGCGCATTGAAGAATGACGTCAGGATCATCTGTCCACCCAGCTTGTGATCGCATCCACATCCGGGCGTGGCCGTTCCGGCGGCGCGGCTTTTTCCGTGCCTATATGGATGATGCCCGCGACGCTTTCATGCGCACCCAGCCCCAGCCCTTCTTGGGCAAAGACGCGATCATGCGACGGCCAACCGCTTAGCCAGTTGGCTCCCCAGCCGCTGGCCAGCGTCGCGTTCAGCAAAGCCAGACACGCCGCCCCGGCAGAGTAGGTCTGCTCGATGGCCGGCACTTTGTCAGATTGTTTTTGCACCTCGACGACGACAACCGCCAGATCACCGGTTTCAAACTGCTGCGCGCCCTTGCCGGATTTCTCCTCATCAAGACCCAAAGCCTCTGCGCGCGCTCGGGCCAGAACACCCAATCGCGCCAGCGCCTGCTGCCGCAGCACGACAAAACGCCACGGCTCCAGCTTGCCATGATCAGGCGTGCGCGCGGCGGCGGTCAGAATGGGGCGCAGCTCTTCGTCTGCCGGCACCGGAAGTGTCAGCGTCTTCGCTGGGCGCGAGCGCCGCGTCAAAAGAAACTCCAGGGCAGCGGGGTTCGGCGTGGGCACAGCTATCAATCCTTCTTGTTCGCCCCTGATGTCGTGCTTGTGCCGTCCAACTTCAAGCGCTTAACGCAGCGCATCCCGCATCTCGGCAATCTGGCTGCTCAAAAACGCCTGCATCGCCGGGCCGGGCTGGCGCGCGGCATAAATCTCGGCCATCGGATCAGGGGCGACAATCGCGCTGCCCTTCAGTCTTTGCACAACCGCATGTCCGCAAAACGGCACATAGGCTTCCGAATATCCGCCCTCATGAACAAGAACCAATCGCCCATCGCAGATCGCATCGGCCGCCTCCATCACCTGCCGTGTCATGATGTCGAAGGTTTCGACAGTCGCCAGCATCTGCGCAAGCGGATCAATCAACGCCGCATCGAAACCGCAGGCGACAACAATCACATCAGGCTGATAGGCCTGCAACTGTGGCAACACGATGGCCTCCATCACCTCGACATAGGCCGCATGGCCCGATCCGGGCGGCAAGGGGATGTTCAGATTGAACCCGTCACCGGGCCCCGAGCCGCGATCAGAAAAATCGCCGCTGTCGATGGGAAAGTTGCGCTCCTGATGAATCGATATGGTCAGAACATCATCGCGATCGTAGAAAATCGCCTCGGTGCCGTTGCCGTGATGCACGTCCCAGTCCAGCACCGCAATCCGCCCGGCCAGTCCGCTTGCCAAGGCAGCTTCCACCGCAATCGCGACATTCGCCAGCAGGCAAAACCCCATCGGCTCATCGGGCAGGCAATGATGCCCCGGCGGGCGCGCCAGCGCATAGGCGTTGTCAATCCGCCCGCGCAGCACATCATCCAGCGCCGCAGTGGCCAGCCCGGCAGAGAGGGCCGCAATCTCGAAACCACCGGGGCCAAAGGGGCAGCGGATGCCAATCTCGCCGCCGCCTGCATCTGACATGGTCTGAAACCGGTCCAGAAACTCCGGCGGATGCACCCGCAAAAGCGCTTCGCGATCCGCCTCCGGCGCGCTGCGGATCGTCAGCTCCTGCGCCAATCCGGTAACTTCGATCAGATTGCGAAACCGGCGCTTGCTTTCCGGCGTTTCAGGAACCCCGCCGTTGACCATCGGCTGCACCAGCCCGCCAACCGGCAGCATGCTGGCGTAATTGCCGCCCGAATGCCAGAAACTGCGCTCATCAGTGTAAAAGCCGGTGCTCATCTCGCTTTGCCCTCTTTGCGCAGCTGGTAAACCCCCTCCGGCAGATCCAGCGCCGCCGCCAGGTCCCGGACCTGCTCAAGGCTGAGTGAAATCCTTTCCGCCCGGTTCTCGCGCGCGTTGAACTGCTCGACGGTGATGACCTCGGCAAAGGCGTTGATAATGACATCTTCCTGAAGAGGGGCGTCACCATCATCCACCAAAGTGATAACGGTGGCGTCAAATTCGTGTTCGATACTAAACATGTGGTCAAGCCTAGCTGGGCGTTTCGTCGCTGACAATTCAGTTATAGGGCTGGCACAGGAGCGCCGGGCAAACTATCCTGCTGGAAAACAGGCTTTTCAGGGTTCTGCGCATGCGTTTCCTTTTTCCACTCGTTGCTTTGTCATTTACCGCTGCGTGCAACATCATCTCGGTCGAACGGGATGCGCCGCGACCTGCGCAACCTGCACCGCAGAACGTCAGCTCTGCACCGTCCATGAACCCGGAACAGGCAGCGCGCCAATTCGTGCGCGTGGTGCAGGATATGGAACCTGTGGCCGAAGCCGAATGCCGCGCCAGAACGCCCGATCTGAACTGCGACTTCAACATCGTGGTCGATGATCGCCCCGGCCAGCCCCCCAACGCCTTTCAGACATTGGACAAGAACGGACGGCCCATTCTGGCGTTCAACATTCCGCTGATCGCGACGGTTCGCAATGCTGACGAACTTGCCTTTGTCATGGGTCACGAGGCCGCGCATCACATCTCGCGCCATCTGGAGCGTCAGCGCCGCAACGCCACAGCCGGCGCGGTTGTTCTGGCCGGTATCACTGCTCTGGCAGGCGGCGGTCAGGGCGCGATTGACACCGCGCAGCAGGTGGGCGCCTCGGTCGGGGCGCGCACCTACTCCAAGGATTTCGAACTGGAAGCCGACAGACTGGGCACCATCATCACCCACAAAGCGGGATATAACCCGGTGCGCGGCGCGGCCTTCTTCACGCGTATCGCCGATCCCGGCAACCGCTTCCTAGGCACACACCCGCCCAATGCTGCGCGCATCGAGATCGTGCGCAGCACCGCAGCCACGCTGAACTGATCTTGTTCCAGATTGCGCATGTCCTGACGGATCGCGGCTCAAAATATGCCGTGAGTGGTGGCCCGGCCACCAACAAGAGCAGCGCGCTGGCCTTTGTCAAAGCCCTCAAGCGCAACAAGAAATTCGCCAAGGCCACTCACAATACATGGGCCGTGATTTCCTCGACCGATGGCCCGATCAAGAACGACGACGGCGAATCCGGTGCCGGAGCCATCATCCTGCGCATGCTGGAACGCGCGGCGCTTGAGGATCATGTAATTGTCGTGACCCGCTGGTACGGCGGTGTGCATCTGGGCGGAGACCGCTTCCGCCGCGTGCAGGACTGCGTCAACGCCTATCTGGAGCAGGCGCCCGACCTGACTTCCTGATCCAGATCAAAGACACCCCTTTGTCCGGTTGCCAGGATACCCGTCATCACAACAGGGATGGTATCCATGATATCGACAAAGACCTTGCACAAACACGCCGGACTGGTGGATCGCATGGCATCGGCGAATGGGATTGATCTGGAAGAAAGCGCGCTGCGCGGTGATGTAACGCCCGGTGAAATCAGCGATGCGGTCGTCAGCTGCACCAATTGCACAAACCCCGAAGACTGCGGAAAATGGCTGGACACTCAGGCGCAGGACGCGAACACACCGCCTGGGTATTGCCGGAACACGGCGCTCTTTGATCGCCTCAAAGAGGACTGACGCGCCAGCGGGTCGCAACACATTGACAAATGACCCGCCGCAATACCTCCTAGAACAAACCCGCACCAGACGCGGGACACTCTGGGAGGAAACAGCCTATGATGGGCCAGATGATGCAGGGCCGCCTGCTGATCTCGACGTTGATTGATCACGCGGCACGCTATCACGCACAGACTGAGATCACGTCCGTGGAAACCGATGGCTCGATCACGCGCTCCAATTGGGGCGAGGTGCAGGCCAACTCCAGAAAACTGGCCAGCGCGCTGGCGAAGATGGGCCTTGATCCCTCGGACCGCTGCGCGACCATCGCCTGGAACAATCGCCGTCATCTTGAGATTTACTTCGGTGTCTCCGGGGGCGGTTTCGTCTGTCACACGATCAATCCGCGACTGTTTCCCGAACAACTGGTCTACATCATCAATCACGCCGAAGACCGGGTGATTTTTATTGATGCAACCTTCATCCCGCTGATCGCCGCCATCAAGGACAAGACCACAAAGGTCAAAGCCATCGTGCTCATGGGTCCCCGCGATGAGGCGGCATTGGAGCAATTGCCGGACCTGCAGTTCTACGACGAATTGATCGAAATAGGCGATGCGGATTACAGCTGGCCGGATTTCGACGAAAACACAGCATCCAGCCTGTGCTACACTTCCGGCACGACAGGCAATCCCAAGGGCGTTCTCTACTCGCATCGCTCGACGCTGCTGCACAGTTTCGCAGCCGCCCTGCCCGATTGCATCGGCTTTGCCGCGCGCGACATCGTGTTGCCGGTGGTGCCCATGTTCCATGTGAACGCATGGGGCACGCCCTATGCGGCGGCCATGGTCGGATGCCAGTTGGTGATGCCGG
>JBCCUH010000112.1:0-6692 GCA_039197405.1 Pseudomonadota bacterium | reverse complement strand
TTGGGGATCAGTTGCCATGAGCCGCGCCAGCGCCGCGCGGCGGCGCTCGCCGCCAGATGCTGTGCTGACAGCCCGCGCTGGATCAAAGCCCAGCCCTTCACCTGCACGCTCCACCTTATAAAGCTCCGAAGGCTCAAGCCCATGCGTGGCGAAATCCCCCAAAGTGGCAAAGCCGTCCATCTCGGGGTCCTGCTCCATATAGCCTGCGGTAACGCCCGGCCCGAGCACCACCTCGCCGCGATCCGGCTCCACCAGACCGGCCATAACTTTCATCAATGTGGATTTTCCGGACCCATTGCGCCCCACAAGCGCCACCCCATCGCCAGGCTGAACCACAAGACCGAGCGCATCGAAAACCGGCTCACCCCCGAAGGTCAGCGAAATATCAGAAAGCTGCAAAAGAGGAGTGCGTACCATGGGCCTGCTATACGCGAGGGCCGCGCAAGGTCAACGCGGCTCTCTTCATCTTGCCGGATAAACTCCGGCCGCAGGCCGAAAAATTCTTTTCCAAAAGAATTTGCCAAAGCTTTTCCCGAAAAGTTTTGCTCCTCACGAGGCAACCGCGCGCAAGAGCCGTTTGCGGGCCGCCGGTATGGCACTGATCTCGACCCCGGTAAACACATGCAATGTGTTCATCTCGGCGTCCACGACCGCATGATCGCTGACCCATCCACCCATCATCAAATAGGTCCGTAGCAGCGGCGGCATGTTGCGCAGGGCGCGCGCCATATCCGGCTTGCGCCTTAACCGACCCGCAAAGCGGAACACATTCGGCGCCTTGATCCGCGGCAGCCATCGGGCCGGTGCCAGATGGCGTTCTTTCAGTACGGCAAAACTGTCGAGATACCGTGCCGCATCGGTGCCAGCGAAAGACGAGCAGCCAAAAAGCAAGGCGACATTCTCGCGATCCACATAGGCCGTCAGCGCACCCCAGGCGACGCGCAGCACATCAGGGTCCTGCGCATGACCGGGGCGGATGCAAAACCGTCCCAGTTCCACCATTGCGCCATCATAAAGCTCAAGAGACGTCAGATCGTAATACCGCGCCGAATAGCTTTTGGATATGTCGCGGCCCATCAGATGCAGCATCCTGAAACAGCTGACCAGCGTGCCATCGCGGCTCTCAATCAGCACATGGGTGCATCTTGCGTCCAGCGCGTCACGATCATTGCCGCACCCATGAAAACACAGACCGCGCAACTGCTGCGCGGCGGCAAGGTCCTGCGGGCTTGTCGCAATCCGCGCCCGAAGCCCGCCCTTGTCCAGAAGCACTGTCATGCGCCAGAGGTACCGCAAGCTGGGCTTGCGCGTCCAGAACAGCCGCTCATCCCCGGTCCCGCACGCGCCATCCGCCGCGTCTGCGTGGGCGCGCGGCCGCCTGCTGCCCCTCCTGCAGGACTGCCGTCATCGGATGCAGATCCTGCCCGTGCCGCGCGATCAGCTCGGGGATCGCCACACGCGCATCGCCGTCATAGCTGAGCGCCCAGTCCAGAAAGATGCTGCGGCACTCCTCGCCGGTTATCCCATCTATCCTGTAGGCCTCCGCGATCAGCCCCTTGGGATCCAGCGCATCTCCTTTCGGTGTCCGCATCACATACCCTCACCGGCGGCGCTCAAGGCGCTGCCAATGGCGCTGTCGGCCTGCGCTGCGCATCTGGTGATCTGATCGATGAGATCAGTCATATCCGTCGCTCCCATTTCCCGTAGCAATAGCGCCAGTCCACCCTGTCCGATGACCCCTGGCATCGACGCCTCGTCAAACACCGTCTCGCTCAGGAGGCGCGAGGCGGTCTGCAGGGTTGCAAATAGCTGATGCGAGACAATCAGCGCTTGGCGATCTGCGTCACTGATCCAGCCCAAAGCGGCGCAGGCCTCGATACCGCTGGGAATATCACGGGCAACAGCACCTTTTCCCAAAAGCCCCGCCTGCCCGATCAACTCGATTTCCTGCAGGCGGCCCGGTCCGATTTTGGCATCCCAGAGCGTGCCGGCTTTGGCCGCCCGAATGCGCCCGCGCATCTGTGCCACTTCACCCAGTATCTCGCCCGCAGCCCGCTTGCGCGCAATCACCGCACAGCGCAACGCCTCGACATCCGCTGCAAGCGCATCCGTGCCCGCAATGACCCGCGCGCGCGTCAGCGCCAGATGCTCCCACAGCCACGCTTGATTTTTCTGGTAGTCGGAAAAGCTCTGCCAGGAGGTGGCCACCGGGCCTTGCGTGCCGGAAGGCCGCAGACGCATGTCCACCTCGTAAAGGCGCCCCTCGGCCATGGGCGCTGTCATCGCCGTAACCATCGCCTGGGTCAGCCGCGCGTAATACTGGCGCACGGGCAAAGGTCGGCGCCCATCTGACATCTCCTCGCCCGCCGCATCGTAGATCATGATCAGATCGAGATCCGAAGTGGCATTCAGCCGTCCCGCCCCCAGCGATCCCATCCCCAGAATGATCGCTCCGCGCCCCGGCAAGCCCCCATGCTTTTGCGCAAAATGCCCGCAGACATGCGGCCAAAGCGCCCGCAGGCTGGCTTCAGCAAGATCGGCATAGCGCGCACCCGCCTTGGCCGCGTCAATCAGCCCGCGCAAATGGTGCACGCCAATGCCGAACTGCCATTCCTTGGCCCATCGCCGCGCGCTGTCGAGCTTGCGTTCGTAATCATCCTCGGCGTCCAGAATCTCTGCCAGATCATCTGTCAACGTCTGCACGCCGCGCCACTCGTTGAAAAACCCGCCCGCAATGACCGCGTCAAAAACGCCTGCATTGCGCGACAGGTACCGCGAGAGCGCAGGCGCGGTTCCCACGATGTCCACCAGCAAATCAATCAGCTGCGGATTTGCCTCAAAAAGGGAAAACAGCTGAACCCCCGCAGGCAGCCCGGCCAGGAACCCGTCAAACGCCAGCAAGGCTTCATCCGGGCGCGGCGTTTCGGCCAGCCGGCGCAACACATCGGGTCTGAGGCGCGCGAATATCTGCGCGCCGCGCTCCGATCGCAGCGCAGGATAGCTTTTCCAGCGATCAATGATCGCCGGATCGAAACTATGAACCGCAGGCTCTGGCGCCGCATCAGGTGCAAAGAACCCTTCGGTCAGATCGTGAACTTCGGTCAGCTGATCCTTGATTTCCGCTTTTAGCGCGCGGGTCTCCTTGCCCATGAAGGCCGCGAGCCGATCAAATTCGTCCTCGGTTTTGGGCAGGCTGTGCGTCTGTGCATCGCGCAGCATCTGCAGGCGGTGTTCCACCTCGCGATGCGCCACGTAGTGCCCGGACAGCACCTGCGCGGTGCGCTCAGGCACCCATTCCTTTTGCGCCAGAACCGCAAGGCTGTCTTGCGTGCCGCGCAGGCGCAGCTCAGGATCGCGCCCTCCGGCAATGATCTGACGGGTCTGGGTGAAAAACTCGATCTCGCGAATACCGCCGCGCCCCAGCTTCATGTTGTGACCCAGCAGCTTGATCGCACCGCCCGTGCCCTTGTACTCGCGGTAGCGCAGCCGCATGTCATGGGCGTCCTGAATGGCGGCAAAGTCCAGATGCTTGCGCCAAACGAATGGCGTCAGCGTTTCCAGAAAACGCGCGCCAGCGGCCAGATCACCCGCGCAGGGGCGCGCTTTGATATAGGCCGCTCTTTCCCAGGTCCGGCCAAGGCTTTCGTAATAACGCTCGGCCGCCTCCATCGCCATACAGACGGGTGTGACCGCTGGATCAGGCCGCAGCCGCAAATCGGTGCGGAAGACATAGCCATCGCCCGTCAGATCATTCAGCATCGCCGACATGCGGCGCGTGGCGCGCACGAAAGAGGCGCGCGCATCATGAAAGTCGTCCGGCTGAAAACGGGTTTCGTCAAAGAGGCAGATCAGATCGATGTCCGAGCTGTAGTTCAGCTCATGCGCGCCCATCTTGCCCATGGCAAGAACCGTCATCCCGCCGCCGCCAGCGACATCCGCTTCCCCCATGCCCGGCAACTTGCCGCGGGCAATCTCGGCGGCGATGGTGGCGCGCAACGCAAGGGTGACAGCCAGATCGGCAAACTCGGTCAAAGCGCCTGTCACCTGCCCAAGGGACCAAAGCCCGCCAAGATCAGCCAGCCCTGTCAGCAAGGCCACCTGCTGTTTGGCTTGCCGCAATTGGCCGGGCAGCGCCTTTGCTTCGGTCTGGCGCGACCGCTCATGGACGTCCTGCAGCGCCTTGTCCGGCGCGTCGAGCGCTTGGGTCAGCCAATCCGCGTGACGCTCAATCAGCGTGTCCAGATAGGGGCTGCACCCTGCAGCACCAGCAATCAGATCGCGGGTCCTGGGGCCAAAATCACCAAAGCACTGCACGGCGGCGGCGCCTTTTTCCGCGTCATAAGGGATCGGGCTGCGGGTTATCTGTTCTTCGATAGTCATCTCACGTGCATCAAGGCCCTGCCCGCGTGGCTGCGTCAATCGCAAAATCAGAGCCGATTGCACCTTTCCGGCCCGTCACCTACACCAAGCACATGACCACGCTCGTTGTTCTTGCCCATCCGCTGCCCGGCAGCCTGAACGCGCATATTGCGCAGCATGTCATAACGCAACTGGACGATAAGGCAAAACTCGTTGATCTATATGACAGTAGGTTTGACCCGGTGCTGCGCGCGCCGGAACGCGATGGCTATTACACCGGCAGCTTCGAAGACACAGACGGGTTGCAGGCGTGCACGCGTCTGATCCTGATTTTCCCGACATGGTGGTCCGGCATGCCCGCAATGTTGAAAGGCTGGATTGACCGCCGTTTTATGCCGGGTGTCGCCTTTGATCATGCCGATGATCTGACGGCGCTGAGCGGGCGATTGCACAGATTGCGTCATATGGTCGTGATCACGACCTGTGGCGGGCCATGGTGGATCGATCGCCTGATCCTGCGCCAGCCGGTGAAAAAGGCGCTGAAACTTGGGCTGATGAAACCCTGCGCTCCCGGCGCGCGCTTTCACATGCTATCGCTCTACGGGGCGGAAACGGCAACCGACCAGGCCGTGGCGGCGTTTCAGCGCCGGATCGACCGGGTGCTGAGCCAAACGACATGAGGGCACTATGAGCAAATCTCTCAAACGCGTCAGGGCCGCTTTGATCGCAGCAGGCATGCCGGATACGATTCGCGAAACCGGCGCGGCCACCACGGCGCAGATGGCCGCTGATGCCATCGGCTGCGCGGTCGATCAGATCGCCAAGTCCATCATGTTTCAGGCAGAAACCAGCGGCGATTGCGTTTTGTTTATCACCGCAGGTGGCAATCAGGTGGATGCGGGCAAGGCGCAGGCGCTGGTGGGCGAGCCTTTGGGCAAAGCCGATGCTGCCGCAATTCGCGCGCAAACCGGTTTTGCCATTGGCGGCGTATCCCCTGTAGGACATCTGACGGCGCCGCGGGCATTCTTCGATCCACGGCTGCTGGACTTCACTGAAATCTGGGCTGCAGCGGGCACACCGCGCCATGTTTTCAGCGCAGTCCCGCAGATTCTCATGCGAATTTCAAACGCGCAACTATCTGATTTTACAGCATAAATAAAGTTAATGTAAAAAACATTCACATCCACCCTTGTCAAGGTCAGCCTGGGATCCCATCTGTTGTAATGTGAAAAGGCTTCACATTGAACAAACACCCGGGACAGATGCTCCCGCCTTTCAGGAGACGCACATGACGACCCTCGCTCAAGCCCCCGCATATGAACAACAGCCCCATGGCTGGTTTGCGCGCTCTGAGGCCTGGCTGGACAGCAAAGGCAAAGGCGCCTGGATCGCTGCTATGGTTCTCGGTTTTATCTTCTTCTGGCCTGTTGGCCTTGCCCTTCTCTTCTACATGATCTGGAGTAAACGCATGTTTGGACGTTCCTGCAGCCGCTCGCAGTCTCATCGCTCCGCCTTTATGGCGATGAAACCATCCGGAAACTCGGCATTTGACGCCTATAAGGCAGATACACTGCGCCGACTGGAAGACGAACAGCACAGCTTTGAAGCTTTCCTGCAGCGTCTGCGCGATGCCAAGGACAAGGCCGAGTTCGACGAATTCATGGATGAACGCGCCAAGGCAGCGGCCACATCCGATGACGACGACAAAGGCGCATAATCCTCTCCCCTGACTGCGCCCCGACGCGAGCCTGCCCCGGCAGGCTCGCCCTTTTCTTCCAACCGAAATGATTGCCCCGATGACCACGATGCCCTTTGCCAATCACCCCGACCCGATGCGCGCGCCGCAGTTCTACGCATCTGTCCCGTCCAAACGCCTGATCGCCTGGGTCATAGACAGCGCCATCATCCTCCTGATTGCCGCGCTGATCGTACCCTTTACCGCGTTTCTTGCGATATTGATCTGGCCGCTACTCTATCTGATGGTGGGCTTCGCCTACCGGGTGCTGACCATCGCTGCCGGCTCTGCCACATGGGGCATGCGCATCATGTCCATCGAGCTGCGCGATGCGCGCGGAGAGCGGTTCGATTTCAGCCAGGCGCTGTTGCACACCATCGGCTATTCGATCTCGATGGCGTTTTTCCTGATCCAGTTCATCTCGATCATCCTAATGGCGGGATCGGCACGCGGGCAAAGCCTGACCGACCTTGCGCTGGGATCAGTGATGATCAACCGCCGGTAACCGGGCAGGCCCCCGAGACCCCGCAGCCTTGCTGGGCAAACCCCTGCTGAAATAGAGGGGTTTGCCCTTTTTCATTTGAATGCTACCGTTGCA
>JBCCUH010000111.1:0-6723 GCA_039197405.1 Pseudomonadota bacterium | reverse complement strand
ATGTAACTGTTACATCGTCGCCCAGGGTGTGGAAGTAACGTGAAGTGACATGGGTATCGCATTACCGGAGACGAATGAGAAAAAAACAGGAGAAGAGTGTGCTGTTCACGAAATTCGTGAGCAGCTGAACCTGATTCTGCAAAGTAGTACCTTCAAGACGTCAGCACGGCTTGCGGGATTTCTGCGTTATGTGGTCGAGGAAACCCTCGAAGGGCGTGAAGAGCAGATCAAGGAGTACACGCTTGCCCAGGATGTGTTCCAACGGGGCATCGATTTTGATCCCAAAGAAAGCTCGATCGTGCGGGTTGACGCGAATCGCCTGCGACAAAAGCTGGAACAATACTATCTGAACAATCCTGAAGACGGGATTCGCATTGATGTTCCGCGCGGTACCTATGTGCCGGTTTTCTCGAAGAACCGGTTGCCGGACTCTGGCGAATCTCTGGAAGCACAGGTCGATGCTGCGAGTGTTGTCGACGACCCGACTGCTGCGCTTGATCTATCCAAAGAGTATTTTGCCGGGCTGTCGAAGAAGCGGGCGGAACGCTACAACACGCGCATCGGGGCAGTGCTGGCGTTGCAACTGGTGGCGGCGCCCACCCGGAAAGGCGGTTATGACACGCTGATTGATATCGATCAGTCGGAGTTTCTGGCGAAATTCGCATCCGAGCCAATCTCAAAGAATCATGGTGTGGTGCGCGGATTCTATGAAGGCTCGCTGCTTGCCTTGTTTGACAGCGCCGAACATGCGCTGTCTGCGGCCGAAGCGCTTCAGCAGGAGTTTGGCGCGCGCAATACGTCGGTGCCGCTGGATGAGGTTGTTCATGCGCGGGTTGGCCTTGATGTTGCCGATGTTCACGACTGGGGCGGCATTCCCTGGGGACCTGCAGTTGAGGAAGCCACGGCGATGGCGGATCAGGCCGGGCAGGGTGGCATCTGGGTGACGGGCAGTATTTATGATCTGGTGAACCGCCGACCGTCGCTTAGCTACGAATACGTTGAAGCCCAGGTCTCCAAGAGCCGCGCGCGCAGGTATCGCGCCTACAATGTACTGCGCGGAAAGGAGGCGCGTGCTACCGGGCAGCAGTCCGGGACATTCAGTGCGAAATGGGCAGTGGAGAAAAAGTCGGCCAAGCCGAAACTTGGCGTCATTGCTGCGATAGCGGCCATGTGCGTCATGATGGCTTACGGTGCTTACCATGTTCTGGTTGAGATGCCGCGTCTGGATCCCCGCCAGAACGCGGCGGAAACCCCGATTGCTGCGGATGTCAGTGACAAGGTCCGCATTGCGGTTTTTCCCTTTCAGGATACCCGAAGCGACGTCGATTCCCATGCAATTGCTGAGCTGTTGACAGTTGCGACCATACGCTCGTTGACCCATCATGATGAGTTGAGCGTCGCGTCGCATGGCGCGACCCAGAAGTACCGGGGAACCAAAATGGACATGCGCCAGTTCGGCGCCGAACTGGATGTGCAATTTGTCCTGGCCGGGCTGATCACTCCACATGGCAAGGGGCTGGGGATCACGCTGGAGCTGATTGAGGCGGCCACGGGAAAGAACGCCTGGTCAGAGGCCTACTCGTTCGACGAATCAGCCGTTGCCGGTGTCACCGAAGGCGAGGAGACGGAGTTTTCCAAGGATGTCATGCGCGTTGCTGTTGATGCTTTGAAAACACATCTGTCGTGGTGATAGCCGATGAGCCGATCACGCCGCCGGGAGTTTGCGGCGGATGCGCTAAAAACCGGACGCGCCTTCGGTCAACTTAGGGGTATTGGCCAAAGACGCGTCCTCCGGAACGCCTGGATTACTTGCACAAACCGTTGCGGAGCTCTTTGGCAGCGTTCAGAGCTCTGCGGTGGCCATCAACAACAACTGGGTCGTCCATAGCTGTCCGGATCCGTTTGCCGAGCGTGATCAGTTTTTGATTGCTCGCTTTGTTCTTGCCCCAGTACCCAAGCGCCTTGCCGAGGTTTCCGACACCAGAGCCATTGAAGTAGGTCTGCACCCCTTCGCGGGCGGTCACGCAGGCCTGGGCTGTCGAACAGGTTCGGGCGGCGACCGGAGCATCGCAGCTTTCCGGCGTATGCACGAGCGCCTGCAGTTCCTTGCAGGAGGTGATCATCTCCCGGACGGAAAAGAGATTGCAGTTCGAGGGATTGGCTTCGTGACGATCGGAGCCGATCAGGCAAGGGCCCTTGTCGCTGGTCTTGTCGCGACCATAGCATCCCTGGCGCATTTCCGAAGGGGTCGCTTCGAGCCATTGGTTGGCGAAGGATGCCGCAGGCGAGAACGACGCGATGGCCGCGGTGATGATCAGGGGAATTGCGTGTTTCATGTCAGTGCTCCCGCGTGGGCCGTTTCCAGCGAAGCCACCGGTTCGGAAACGGTGAAAACAAAGGGTTGCCCGGTGTCGAGAGTGAAGGTGCCGAAGACTTTCTCCAACTCGGGCAGGATGGCGTCGGTCAGGGCGATGACGCTTTGTTCATGGGCGATCTCCACGTTGAGGCCGCCGTCCCTGCCTTGCCGGGTGATGGTCATGTTGCCCAGATCCAGCGTGATCGTGTCGTCCGTTTGCATGGCGATGCTCAGCGTCAGCAGGTGGTCCAGCCCGCGCATCTCTGCGATGTATTTGGTGATCACCGCCGCTTCCGCCGTCGTCGGGCCAAGCCATGTGCCAAGCTTGCTTGCCAATGTGCCGGAGGTGGCGGTCAGCTTGCTGTTGGACGAGTTGGAGCTTGCCTGACCGGGGACTTTGCCGATGCATTGACGCCACCAGTCAGAGCTGAGCGACTGTTCCGGTTTGGACCCGATAACCTTGATCAAAGCGGCGCAGATTTTCTGGGCGAGGTCGGGTGACGCTGTGCCATGTGAGGCGACAATGAAAATCCCCGCTGATGCTGAAATGAAATCAGACATGGTTTCTGTTCCTTGTGGGTTTGGAAGTTTTTGCTCCAGGCGCGAGTAGGTGGGAGAGGCAGCGCCTGGAGCGGCACGGACGCTTAGCTGGCGACCGGCTTGATATCGTCCTGCGGAGTATCGCCGCCATTGAAGAAGTTGTTGGCGTTGTTGAACTGCTTGGTCGCATTGGGGTTGAGCAGGCCTTCCCACTGTTTGTGGAAGGTGCCGCCCTTGCGGAACTCGCTGGTTGGCACGAGCACCGAGAACTCGTTGTAGTTCATCACGATGTCCACCATCCGGGTGTCCGAGCAGCAGGATTTGAACTCCATGAAGTTTTCGGCGAAATCGATCTGGCGCACCACGATCTTGCCCACGTCCTTATAGCCGCCAACGCCGTTGTCGATCAGGTAGCTTTGATATGTGCAGGTGATCGCGCTGTATTTTTCGGACTTGGTGTGCACCGAAAAGACCACATCGCCGATTGATCCCAGGAACGAGTTGAAGTCAGTCAGCAGCGATGCGCCTTCGGTGATGATGGCGCTGGCAATCATCTGCAGGAACTGGCCGGAGACCTTGGTACCCGCGATGGTGTTCTTGTACTGCTTGGAAACCGCATCGCTGGGCGCCAGCATAGGCAGATGCGAAATGACGTTGCGCCATGTTGCAATGTCCAGCTTGGTGCTGTCCACGGTGGGGTATTTCTGGGTCATGTAGCCATGCACGAGCCCGCCCATGTTCATCAGGATATCGGCGTTTTCGTTCATGATGTCGCTGTAGGGCGAGCCTGCGGGCGGCTTCTGGCCGATCAGGTGGAACTGAACCGTGCCTTCATTGTTTGCGTATGAATCCTTGTCGTTGGCCGTTGCCGCCAGCTTTGCCGAGTGCAGCGGCTGCGCGGAAAACAGGCTGTGGGCCTTTTCGAATTCCGCTTCCACGAAAGCATCTTCCACCGCGAGAACGGCGGGCATGTCATTTGGAGTGATCTTGTTCATGACTGGTGTCTCCTTGTCAAAACTGAAAGTCACTTGCACGACTGAGATTGGCAGCACGCAAATGATCGGGATCAGATCCGGTATGGCGGGATGCCCCGTTTCGGGGCGTCTTGTGTCGCCAGACCGTCTTTGAACCGACAAGAAGACCGTCGCTTTTTCAGGGCTGAAAAGTCCTGAAAGCGATCCGAAATAAATCCGAAATCAATATGGGTTCAGAATATCCTCCGGCAGACCCTGCAGGTGCAGATCGATATCGAGATAGCCTTTCGTGCAGCGCAGTTTCGGCGCGCCCTTGATCGGCTTGGGGATCATCGGCTTGCCGCAAAGCTCATCGGCGACGGCGCGCGCGACGGCGGGCGCAGCCACGCTGGTGCCTGACATGCGCACAAAGCTGCCGCTGGCAGAACCGGCGCTGATCACGCCGCGCAGGATCGCACTATCATCGCCGCGGGCGGCAACATCTGGACCGATGCGGGTGGGCGTTTGGTCCGGGCCGGGGCTGAGCGGGCCTGAGGCGGAGTAGGTGGAAAGCTGTTTTGTTTTCGCCTCCAGCGCTGCGACCACGACAGGGAACGCGCCCGTGGCATAACCGCTGAGCGTGCCTTCGCGGCGGATCAAGGATCGGGTGCGCTTGGGATCGGTGGCCAGAGGTCTGCCGAATGTGCCGCGGGTCTTGTAGCGGGCATCCTCAAAGCGCGGCTGCCGCCCGCCGGGGGCAAAGCCCGGCACGGTTTCGTCCCGCCTGATCCAGCTTTGCACCGCATCTGTGTCCAGAACTTCGGCTGCGTCCATACCGTCGCAGCCTGCGCCTTTGATGGCGATTTTCCAGTGGCCTGCGCGCATCAGCGCATTGGATGGGGTCAGGCTTTCGGTTGGATTGAACGACAGCGAGATCAGGCAGCGATTGACCGGTGCGGGGATATGGCTGCGCGTCAGTCGGGCGATGATATCGCCGGAGCCATTGCGCAGGACAAGCTCTGCCGGGGTGCCTTCCTGGCTGGAGAGCACCGGGCTTTTGGGACCGCCGGGCGGGGTGGCGCGGAACCGCGCCACATGCGAGGCATCGCGGGGTATCCAGAATTGCACATGGCTTGCCGTGCGATCATCTGGCGGCGAGACAAGACGCAGCTTGCGGCTGCGTTTGTTTTTGCGCGGTTTCAGCGGAACCTCTGCATGGGTGCGGGAAAGATTGCCGTTGCCTGCGGGCAGCACGATCTTGCGAAGCTGCGCGCCGCCCTGGGTGATGAATTGTTCCAACAGGAAATCAATCTCGCCAGTGCCGTCATGCGGGCCGCTGAAATTGCCAAATGAGAAGTTGAGCACAACGGGCACCGGATCGCCCTTTGCGCCGTCGAAGACAAAGCTTTTGGCCTGATGGTGCAGATGTTGCAGGGCGAGGGCAACTGCGGGAAGAGAGCTTTGGCCTGTCACATCCACGGTCACGCGGGGCGGCAGGGTCGCGCAGATGATCGGACGTGTGGATATCGCGGCATGCATGGGTGCGCCCGCTGCCACTGCCGCGATATGAGTGCCGTGAGAGCGCTGCGCGGACACCGGGGAATAGCCCGCATCGGCAAAGGTGATCTGCCCTGTGCTTTGATAAAACCGGGCTTCATCCAGAAATCCGCCTGCCGTGTGCTGGCGCAGCAGATCGTTGATCTGCGCCCTGCTGATGGACCGGCCAATCGTCTGGTTCTGCCCGTCTGTTTCAACGAAAGGCGCCTCCATGACCCAGGCGTTTTCAACCCGGCTGGAGGTGGGGCCGGTGCGAAAGAGATCGTTGGCGATGGCGATGCCGTCGTCGATGATGCCCATGACCACGCTGCCGGTATCTGCGACAGGCACCTTGGGCGGCGGATGAAACCGTGCGGATGCGTTCACGCTGGCGCTGTCATGCACCATCCCATCCGCTACGCCATAGACGTTGAATTCATGTGCGCCAGTGCGGTTGAGCGCCTCCAGCGCCGGGGCTTTCGCGAAAACCACCATCAGCTGGCGTGCCTTGTGGGCCTGCCGGTCCTCGGGGCTGTAGACCGACGGCAGGATGATCTGACCGGGAAAGGCGCTGCCGAGGCGGGCGAGAAGCTGCTCAATCGAGCTGTCGCGCAGATCAAGCAAGGCTGACCACCAATGATCTGCGGCGCCCCCAGCGTTTTGACTGTGCAGGTTCTGACGAAACGCCAGAACCGGGTTTATCGGTGCGTCGCCATCTGTTGCGGACCACTCCATCGCGTTATCCCCGCTCCGCCGATGCACAGGACGGATCGCGCCATTCCTGCACGGCTTTCTCCCAGAGCCAGTTCAAGGGTTTCGAGTGATGCAGGGCCTTGTCCGCCGCGTGGCATTCGGTCGTGGCCCAGATCTTGCCCTTGGGTTTGCCCGGCGCCTTGCCGTCCGGTTCATAGCGGTGATTGCCGCGCGTTTCGGGCGCTTGCGTATCGGTGCCCGCATCGTAAAGCGCATGCCAGTTGAAATCATCCTTGGCCGGAAAATGAGTGCCCGTGAAGGCGGCGCTGGTCCATTGACCTTGCCCGGCGCATTGCACCTGCACAAAGTCCGCCAATGTCAGGCCCAAAAGCGCGCCGGCGGCACTGTCGACCGGGAAATGCACCCCGGCCACTGTGCGATTCGTGGCAATGCGCGCCGCGGCCCGCATAAGCATCTCGCCCCAATGCGCGGTATCGCAATAGGGGGCCTGCCCGGAGGCGCGGATGATTTTCCACAAAAGCCGGGCGGTCATGAAGGCCTCGGTCGCATGGCCGCTGGGCAGCGCCCCATGGGTCGGCGTCGGGATCATCGGCTGCACCTGCGGCGAATACTCCACGGGCCGTT
>JBCCUH010000110.1:0-6822 GCA_039197405.1 Pseudomonadota bacterium | reverse complement strand
GGTCAAATCCGCTTTATGTGACTGATGCGCGACAAAACTGCCATGACTTTAAGCTATTGTGTCAGTTTACTGAACATTGCGAAAGCCGCAACTGCCACAGAGCGCGGAGTTTCGCTGCCTCATTTCATCAAGGTCAACTCTTTCGAAAAGGGTCGTGGCAGCGGATCACGGCCAAGGCGCGCCCGATAGATCGGCAGGCTTTCGGTAACCCGCATCGCGTAGTTTCGTGTTTCGCGAAAGGGGATATGCTCGATCCAGTCGATGATATCCAGGCGTCCGCCGCGACGCGGATCCCCATAGATCTGCATCCAACGGGTGGGCCGCGACGGCCCCGCGTTATATCCGGCGGCGATCATCACCGGGTTGCTCGCAAATTCTTTGTCCAGGCGCGCCAGATAGGCTGTGCCCAGTTTGGCGTTATAGGACCAGTCGGCGGTCAGATCCGCCTTGGAATAGTCGATTCCAAGCTCACCCGAGACATCCTTGGCCGTGCCCGGCATGACCTGCATCAGACCGCGCGCGCCCGCACCTGAAACAACCACCGGGTCAAACTCGCTCTCGCGCCGGGCAATGGCCAGGGCAAACTCCATCGCGATGGGATAGTCGTTTCGGGTCATGTCGTGCAGCGCATAATAAGGCGCCGGGATAGTCACGCCCTTGCTGGCCGCCCGCTTGCCGATCATCACGGCAATATGCGGCTCGTTCAGGTCAATCGCCACCTGCCCCAATTGAGCAGCTTCCAGCGGTGACAGGCTTTCGGTGAGATGCGTGAAGAAACGCTCCGACACATTAAGCTCGCCCGCCTGCAGCGCCAGTACTGCCGCCTGAAAAACGCTCGATTGCATGAACGATGCCTGCCGCCAATCGGGCAGTTCAGCGCGCCCGGCAAGGCTCTTGTCGAATGGCACCTCCGCCTTTTCCGCCGCCAGCAGACCGTAGTAGCTAGACTGATATTCCGCTCCAAACCCATAAGCCTTTCGCGCCTCCGCGGTGTTACCCAACGTCTCATGGGCACGCCCAATCCAATACCCGGCACGTCCAAGTGAAATTGGCGTTACCACAGCGTTCCGGTGGTTGGTGAAATGCGTCAACGCCCGCGCAGGGTCGTTCAGGAACCGCAGGGACAGATAGCCGCTCAGCCATTCCAGATCAGCGTAGTTTGACCCTTCTGTCAGATGGTGGCTGCTGGCCAGCTTGTAGGCGGTATCGTAAAACTTGTCCCGCATCAGATCGCGGGCGATGCTGCGCCGCCTGTTGGCCCATTCCTCCGGCTCGCCCAGTGTTTTTGCGCTTGCGCTTGAGGCCAGCGCCATCTCGACCGCGCCGTCACGCAGCCCTTTGCGGGCGCGCCACAGGAACCGCTCGAACGCCAGCCCGGGATCGTCCCTGAGCGACGCAGGCACTGCCGCAACCAGCGCGTTCACATTGCCGGCCCGCGCGCGCAGACCCCGGCGCGCCTCTGCCAGCTTGCGCCAGTCTTCGGATACCAAAGGCACGATCCGTTCGATGTTCTTGCCCCAGTTTTTCCACAGCAGCATATCGAGCCGTGCCTCATGGTGAGGCTTCAACAGCTCGGCATATTCCGCCATTATGCGCGAATGGGTTTGCGGACCGATCGCCATCGTGCGCCAGGCCAGCACCAGTCCTGCATCCGCCGCCCCGTCCTGACCTGCCGCGCGCAGGGCCTTGGCATGGGCCAGCGCCCCCTGCGCCGTCTGCGGCAACTCGTCTTCAAAGAACTCCAGAATGGCAGCGTTTGATGCAAACTCGAAAGCAGGCTCGCTCTTGCGGCGCAGCCAGGCAAGACCCGGCCAATCTGGGTTCAGCTTGAGGAACTGCATCGCTTCCTGCGCCGTGCCCTCGCCTTCGCGCAAACGGTGCCACTCGATCAGATCATAGGCCACAGGACTGGACGCACTCGCGATCTCGCGCGCAGCGTTCCAGTCGCCCGACCGCATCTGATCAAAGGCCCGCGCCAGTGGCACATGATCATCCGCACGCAGGATTTGCCCGGAAAACACCAGGATGATCAGGCACACTGCTCGGAAAAGGCGGGCCGCAATGAGCTTCATGGCTTGCATTTCGTCAGATGACACTCGATAGACACGTCCACGTAACCTTAGCCGCCGCGCGCGGATGTGCAATTCAAGAAACCGTTTGCACCCGTTTGTCGCCGGGCTGAATTCTATCTCCGGGCCTTTGCCCGCCAACACGAAAAGGAGTGTGTCATGTTCACAGGGTCGCTACCCGCATTGGTCACGCCGTTCAAGAACGGCGAGCTGGATCTGGAAACACTCAAGAAACTCGTGGAATGGCATATCGGCGAAGGCTCGCACGGGTTTGTCCCCGTGGGGACAACCGGCGAAAGCCCGACGCTGACCCATGCCGAGCATGAAACCGTGGTCGAGGAAGTCGTGCGCGCTGCAGCAGGCCGCGTGCCTGTGATCGCAGGTGCCGGCAGCAACAACACGGTCGAATCCATCCGCTTCATCCAGCATGCCGAAAAGGTCGGCGCCGATGCCGCGCTGGTGGTCACGCCGTATTACAACAAACCCACGCAGCGCGGGCTGATCGCGCATTTCACCGCGTTGCACGATTGCGCCGAACTGCCGATCATCATCTACAACATTCCGGGCCGCTCGGTCGTTGACATGTCGCCGGAGACGATGGGCGAGCTGGCCAAGCTGCCGCGTATCATCGGGGTCAAGGACGCCACCGGCGATCTGAGCCGCGTGCCGCAACAGCGCATCACCTGCGGTAAAGAGTTTGTCCAGCTGTCGGGCGAAGATGCCACGGCGCTCGGGTTCAACGCACATGGCGGTGTGGGCTGTATTTCCGTGACCGCGAATGTCGCGCCGAAACTCTGCGCGCAGATGCAAAAGGCCACGCTGGACGGGGACTTTGCCACCGCGCTGGAGATCACTGACAAGCTGATGCCGCTGCACAAGGCGATCTTCATGGAGCCGGGTCTGGTGGGCGCGAAATACGGCATGTCAAAGCTGGGGCTGTGCAGCGAGGAAGTGCGCTCGCCGCTGACCGGTCTGACGGATGAGACAAAAGCCGCCATCGATGATGGCATGCGCCACGCCGGTCTGATCAACTGATCTGATCACCTATCCGGGCGGACCACCCGACACGCGAAAGGCGAGGCACCAGCCTCGCCTTTTTCATTTGCCGGGGCGCAACGCGCGGTGCCGTTCAGGGTTCGTCACCGGGCCGCCCGCCCGTCCGTCTTGTCAGCGGGCGGGACCAAATCGTCAAAGGCCCGCGGGCTGACCCACCACGGTGAAATGTAGCGCGTCAGGGCGATAGAGCCGTTTGATGACGCGATTGATATCCTCCAGCGTTACCGCGTTCACCTTGTCGTTCCGGGTCGCGATATAAGAGGTAGGCAAATCGTCCATCTGCATGCCGACCAGGATATTCGCAATCGGGCCATTGCCGTCAAAGCGCAGCGGATAGGCACCGGTCAGATAGGTCTTGGCCTCATCGAGTTCTTCCTGCGTCACGCCCTCTTCAGCAAAGCGGCGCCATTCGTCTTTCACCACGTCAATAGCATCGGCGATCCTGTCATTGGCAGATGAAAACTGACCGGCGATGATCTCGGCATGGTCCTTGATACCGATGTAGGAATAGATGCCATAGGTCAGCCCGCGCTTTTCACGAACCTCATCCATCAGGCGACTGTTGAAGCCGCCGCCACCAAAAATGGTGTTGGCCACGAAGGCCGCGAAAAAGTCCGGGTCGTCGCGTTTGATCCCCGAATGCCCGAAGACCGCAACCGATTGCGGCGTGTCAAAGGGGGTGACGAATATGCCCGGCGCCATCTCCAGCTGAGCCTGCTGCGGCATCGGCGCGCCGGTCGCAGGCAGGTCCCTGAGCAGATCATCAATCAGCTGCGTCAACTCGGCTGCGGTGATGTCGCCAACGGCCGAAATATAGACCCGGTCGGTTGCAATCGCACCCTTGTAGGCGTCCTGAATATCATCGCGGGTCAGGGCCGTGACACTGTCCACGGTCCCATCCGAGGAGGTCGCGTAGGGGTGATCGCCGAAAGTGGCGGCATCGAAGGCGGTCATCGCGATATCGCTGGGGTCCTTCTGGCTGGATTGAATGATCGAGACGACCTGCTTTCGCACCCGGTCGATAGCAGATTGGTCAAAGCGGGGTTTGACCAGCGCGCCGCGCAGCAGCTTCAGGGCCTCGCCCCGGTTTTCGCTCAGCATGCGCGCGCTGATGGTCACCGCATCGTCACGCGCGTCATAGCTGAAGCTAGCCGCCAGAGCGTCCACCGCGCTGGCAAAGGCGCGCGCATCCATGTCGCCCGTGCCCTCTTCCAGAAGCGCCATCATCAGGCTGGTCGCCCCGCGTTTGCCGGGGGCATCAAGCGATGCACCGCCCTTGAAAGCCAGGTTCAGTGACATGAAGGGGATCGTGTGATCCTCTACCAGCCAGGCCGAATGGCCATCCGGGGTGGTGATTTCCTGAATATCTACCTCGGCGCGCAGCGGCAGGGCGATCAGCATAAAGCCGGCCCAAAGGGCGAAGATGATCTGTTTCATTGCGTTTTCTCCCCGTCTGCAGCCTGTGGTGCGCGAATCCATCCGGTGACGGAGCTGTCCATATCAAGCACCTTTGCAAGCGCAGTCTTGATTTCCTCTTCGGTGATAGACTGTACGACATTTGGCCAGTCCTGAACGTCCTGCACTGTCAGCCCTGAGGTCAGCGCCCGGCCATAGCGCCGTGCCAGACCCTGCACGTTGTCGCGCGCAAAGATCTGCTGGGCGCGCATCTGCATCTTGATACGGTCAAGGTGGGCCTGATCAATGGGTGTTTCGAGAAAGGAGGTCAGCACGCTGTCCATATCAGCCTCTGCTTCGGTGAGGCTCACACCCGGCGCGGGGACGACAAGCACCGAGAAGTTGGTGTCGTCCAGAGCGGTGCCCTGATAATAGGCCGTGGTGTAGACGGCGCGAGATGTTTCGAACTGCAGGCGCTTGGCCATGTAGGATGTCTGCCCGCCCCCCAGCAATTCGGACGCCAGCATCAACGCTGCAGCAGTGCGTTGATCGCCGCTGTCGCGTTCGGGTGCGAGATAGTCCCGTGTCACATAGGGCTGGGCGACGCGTGGGTCTTCGAACACCAGCCTGCGCGGTGCGGTATGCGGCGGCTCTTGCGGACGCTCGCGGGTCGGCAGGTCGGCCTTGGCCGGGATCACCCCGTAGTATCGATCTGCCAGAACATGAACGTCTTCGGGGTTCACATCGCCCGCGACAATCAGGATCGCGTTATTCGGCGCATAGTATTTGTCGTAAAACGCCAGCGCATCCTCAAGGGTCAGCGTCTGCATCTCGTGCTTCCAGCCGATGATCGGGGTGCCGTAAGGATGGTTGAGGTAAAGTGCGGCGCGCGCCTGTTCGCCAAAAAGCGCGCCGGGGTCATTCTCGGTACGCTGGTTGCGTTCTTCGATAACCACTTCGCGTTCGGCCAGGATGTCTTCCTGCGTCAACTTGAGGTTGACCATGCGGTCCGCCTCCATCTGCATCATCAGCTCCAGCCGGTCGGCGGCGACGCGTTGGAAATAGGCGGTGTAATCCTGTGAGGTGAAGGCGTTGTCACGCCCACCATTGGCCGCGACGGTTTTGGAGAACTCGCCGCTTTCCATATTCTCGGTTTCCTTGAAAAGCAGATGTTCAAGGTAATGTGCCACACCGGAGGTGCCGGGCGTTTCATCGGCGGCGCCTGACTTGTACCAGACCATATGCACGACGACGGGGGCGCGGTGATCCTCGATCACCACCACTTCCATACCGTTATCCAGTTTGAAGGCGCTGACCTGATCGTCGATCTGGGTAGCCGCAGGCGATTGGGTGGTTTCGGCCTGCGTCGACGGAGGCACCAAAGCAAGCGTCAGAGCGGTGAAACAAGCAATCGGAGAGAGAAGGCGAAGCGAGGCGCGCATGAAGGCTCCTGGGTCAGGGGTATGTGTCGTCAACGGTCGTCAGGTCACAGATGTACGGTGCCCGCCGCCTGAATCAACCAAGGCTGACAGCATTGTGAGGCCGAAGCGTAGCTGGCGCAGATCAATTGGCGGGCGGCGCGGTCGGTGTCTTGCGGCCTGCCCGGCGGTAGGTGTCAAGTGTACGCCGCGAGTCCAGCGTCTGGCTTTTGTAAACCTGTGCGTAGCGATCTGTCTTGAACAGGCGAATATTGGTAAAGCGGCCGCGCCGCTTGCGGAAATCGGCATCCTCTGCGGAGGTGGTGGCGCGGATGTTGCTGGCAACCCCATAGCGCGAGGCGCTGGCGACCAGAGCACTGTCGCTGCGTGGCACGCCGGATGTGTTGATGCGGGCCGGATTGCCGCCCAGTGCGGCAACGGCGTCCGATTCCGGTGTCGGGTCAACCAGATTGGCCTGTCCCGGCGCCGGGGGCGGAAGGATTGCGTAGTTGTCCGGCGTCTGCAGCTCGCGCGTCGGAACGATAGAAAACTCTTCCGGTCCCGCTGCCGTATCACGCAGATCGCGCAGGCCCGTGTTGCTACAGGCCGTCAGCCCCAGCGCTGAAACGAGGATCAAGATTACACTGCTCGCCGGTCGCATGTTTACACTCCGCATCCGTTCGCCAGCTTTCTAGCGCATCCCACCGGCGGCGTCACGCAGGCTTTTTACGCAAAGCGAAAAGCTGCGCCTAGTCATAATCGTCTTTCTTCGGCTGCTTTGGATCTCCGCCGAATATGACCATCCCGAAAGCCCCCACGAAAATCGCGATATCGGCGATATTGAAGGAATAGGGATTGTCGAAACCGCAGCAGCTCATGTTCAG
>JBCCUH010000109.1:0-6911 GCA_039197405.1 Pseudomonadota bacterium | reverse complement strand
CCCATATTGGCGATGTCCTGGCTTGAAACGGCAAGGCCGCACATGAGGCGGCTGAGCACCATATCCGCCCCGTTGAGCGCAGGTGCGCGCGCGCAGCCCGGAAGGCCCAGCACAGAGCGCCCTTGAAGCTGCCCCAGAAACAGCAGATTGCCGGGATCGACCGGCATGCCAAACCGGGTGAGCTTGCCGCCTGCGCTTTGCAGCGCGGACGGGCCGACGTCATGGGCGTCAGATGTGGCCGAGCCAGTGAGGATCAGCACGAGATCGGCGGTGCTGTCCTCAAGCGCCTTCATCAGCGCTTTTGTGCTATGTGGCACCAGAGTGGTGCGGCTGAGCTTGCTGCCCAGCGCCTCGACGCGCGCGGCCGTAGCGGCAATGCCCTTGCTTTCATCAGCACCTTCGTTGATCTGCGTGACGATCAACTCGGCACTGAGACCAGTGGGCTGGGCCAGAGTGATCGCGCCGACCGCATGTTTCAGGGCGGCATTCAGGTCAGTCTCGGAAACGGCGTAGGAGATGATCTTGACCGTTGCCAGCATCCCGCCTGCGTGTATTTGGTGGCATGGCGGCACGGTCGCCAGCGAGATCATCGGATCAACGCTGTTGAGCATGGCGATTTTCGCGGCATCCAGTATGGCAACACCGGGTGTCCGGGCGATCAGGTTGACCCGGCCAGTCGCCGCTGTGCTGGCGCGAATACCGGTGGCAGTCTGCAGAAGGGCGTCGCCCAGCGCCGTGGCGGCAGCATCTTCGTGGATATCGCCTGGCTCCAGCAGGGCGGCGACAACTTCGATATGGCCTGCGTCCTGCAAGCGGGCGATATGGGGGGCTTCAAGGCGAATCCCCTTACGAAGTCGCCCGCCCGGCAAAGACACGGAATGGGCCAGAATGGCCCCTGCCGCATCCTGCAAGGCAAAGGCGCCGAACCTCATGACGTGCCCTTGCGCAGGACACGCGTGATTTCAGCGATGATCGAGACCGCGATCTCTGCCGGGCTGGCCGCGCCGATATCAAGCCCCACGGGGCCATGAATGCGTTCGATTTCGGCCGGTGTGAACCCCGAAGCGATCAGCCGGTCGCGGCGTTTGGTATGGGTGCGGGTTGAGCCAAGCGCGCCGATGTAGAAGGCGTCCGATTTGAGCGCCAGTTCAAGCGCAGGATCATCGAGTTTTGGATCATGCGTCAGCAAGACGAGCGCCGTTCGTGTGTCGAGGCCAAGCTGGGCAACGGCGTCGCTGGGCCAGTCGTTCAACACGCGGTGGCCGGGAAAGCGCGCCTTGGAGCCAAAGGTCTCGCGCGGGTCTACCACCGCCGCGTCATAGCCGGCCATCGCCGCCATCGGCACAAGCGCCTGTGCGATATGCACGGCCCCCACGACGATCATGCGTAGTGGGGGGTTGTGGATGGCGACGAAACGGCGCGTGCCTTCTTCGAAGCCTGAGCGATCCATACGAAACCGCTCTTCAAATCCGCCGCGGTGCAACGCCCTGTCGCCGCTGTCCAGATCCACCTCATAGGCAATCGGCAGGCGTGCAGCCCGGGCGGTTACCAGCTCTTGCAGAAGAGCCTCGGACAGCGCGGATCCAACCGGTTCGACCAGCACCTGGATCGTGCCGCCGCAGGCCAGCCCGACCGCAAAGGCATCATCGTCGGAGACGCCAAACTCCAGCTCTCGGGCGCCGCCGTCCGCGATGGCTTCCATGGCCTCGACGATCACGGCGCCTTCCACACAGCCGCCCGAGACCGAACCCACAATCTCGCCCGATGCGTTGATGGCCAACTGGCTGCCGATGCGGCGCGGCGCGCTGCCCCATGTCTGGATCACCGTGGCCAGTGCCGCGCCCTTGCCAGCCCTGTGCCAGGCCAGTGCCTGTTCGGGGATTTGATCGAAACTCGCCTCGCTCATGGATGCTCCTCGGCTGCCATAAGACGCATCAGGCGGGCTTTCTCGCCGGTATCGCCTGCGTCAGACAAAGCCTGCGCCAAATCCTGCAGGGACGCAATGGAGTGACCTGCGCGAAACGCATCCACATGCGGCAACATCGCGCGGATGCCTTGGGCTTTTGGGGCGAACTCGGACCAGCGCAAAAGCGGGTTGATCCAGACAAGCTTGCGACACGAGAGCTGCAGCCGCTTCACCTGCGCCTCAAGATCAGCCGGATCGCCCCGATCAAGGCCGTCGGTGATCAGCAGGACAAGCGCCCCCTGCCCCAGCACCCGCCGCGACCAATCCTTGTTGAACCGCTCGATACACGCGCCGATCCGCGTTCCGCCTTCCCAGTCCTGCGCCTCTGCCCCGGCAGCCGCAAGCGCCGCATCCACATCGCGCTGGCGCAGGTGGCGGGTGATATTGGTGAGGCGCGTGCCGAAGGTGAACGCGTGAACGCGTGCCCAGCCAGCGCCTTTGTCATTGGCAACCGCGTGCAGGAAGTGCAGCACCATGCGGGAATACTGGCTCATGGAACCGGAGATATCGCAAAGCACAACCAGATTTGGATAGCGCAGGCGCGGTTTCTGGCGGGCAAGGGTCTGCATCTCGCCGCCCGTGCGCATGGCGCGGCGCAGGGTCTTGGCGGCATCTATGCGTGCCCCAAGCGGCGTGGCACGGGTGCGGCGCGAGATAAGTGGTTTCACTGGCAGTGACAGACGGGCCAACATGCGTTTGGCTTCGGCTATTTCCGCTGTGCTCATTTGTTCGAAATCAAGCCTGCGCAGACGTTCCTCCGCGGACATGGTGAGCGAGGCATCCACCTCGATTTCGGTCCCGTCTTTCTCTGTCTCCGGGTTCGGCAACTCTGGCTGCACACCATCCAAGAGCGCCTCTGCCGCGCGTTTCTCGGCAGCCTTGGCGCTGCGCTCTTCTTGCACGCCTCTGATGGCCGGGATCATATAGGCCATCATGTGTTCCATGTACTGCGGGTCGCGCCAGAAGAGCCGGAAGACCTGCGCGAAAACAGCGCGATGCTCGGGCTTGGAGACAAAGCAGGCGTGCAGCGTCCAGTAAAAATCGGTGCGGCTGGTGAAACCCGCAGCGGCCACGGCATTCACCGCATCAATCACCCGGCCCGGCCCAATGGGCAGACCGGTCTTGCGCAAGGCGCGCGCAAAATGGGCGATATTGTCGGCCAGTCGCGGGTGTTCGGGAAGTTCGAGAGGAATATGCTCAGGCATTTGAGCGCTCGACCCGTGCCCAAATGCACTCAGCAGCGTCACTGATGGATAGGTCTGTGACGTCTATCCGATGCGCATTTTCCGGGAAATACAATTCATCATTAGCCCGTATGTGCTTTAACACCTCTGGATCGCGAAGCTTGGCCCGCCCCGTGCGACCCGAATCCTGCAAACGGCGTAAATTCTCTGTATCCGACAGATCGAGAACAAAGCAATGCAGCGGCGCGTTTCGGTCCCGTGCCAGATCAAGCGCATATTGAAAGAGCGGGATCGCTGCAGCTTCATTGGCCAGCGCATCGGTGAGAATGATTGGGATGCCAGGCGGCAGTTTCACGGCATGGGACATGAGTACTGCGCGCACCTCTTCGCGCAGCGCTGAAGAGCCAAGCGTGCCACGCTCGTAAATGGCGCGCGCTGCATCAAGCATAATGTGATTGTCGATCAATCGCCCGCCCATCCGTTTGGCAAGTTCGGTCCCTATCGCGCGTTTCCCAGCGCCGGGCCAGCCGCCGATATGTATGATGGGTGCGGAGGTCACGGTATCATGCGGGTTCAAGTGAAGCTTTGGCCTGATCCAAGAGGCGTTTCGCCTCAGAGCCCTGCAGCTTTTGGATGTCGTCCTGATATTTCAGGATCGCGCCGAGCGTGTCAGCGATCGCCTCCGGGCTGAGGGTCAAAATATCCAGCGCCAGCAGGCACTTGGCCCAATCGATGGTTTCGGCAACACCGGGTTTCTTGAACAGATCTTCGGTCCGCAATTGCTGAACGAAGGCAACGATCTCGCGGCTGAGCTGTTCTGGTACCAGCGGCGCGCGGGCGTGCAGGATCTCCATCTCGCGGGTAAAGCCGGGGTAATCCACCCAGTGATAAAGGCAGCGGCGTTTCAGGGCATCGTGAACTTCGCGGGTGCGGTTGGAGGTGAGGATCACGATGGGCGGCTCCGGCGCCCTGATGGTGCCCAGCTCCGGGATAGTGACCTGAAAATCGCTGAGCGCTTCCAGAAGGAAGGCTTCAAACGGCTCATCGGTGCGATCCAACTCATCGATAAGCAGGATCGGCGCGCCGCCATCATGTGAGCGCATTGCCTCCAAAAGCGGGCGTTCAATGAGATAGTCGTCGCTGAAGAGCGATTGGTTTAGCGCGCCTTGCTCCACGCCGCCTGCAGCTTCGGCACTGCGGATCGCCACCATCTGCGCCGGGAAATTCCACTCATAGACTGCGCTGGCTGCATCCAGCCCCTCATAGCACTGCAACCGGATCAGCTTGCGGTCCAAAGCGGCGCTCAATGCCTTGGCGATCTCGGTTTTGCCGACGCCGGCCTCGCCTTCCAGAAACAGCGGGCGTCCCAGTTTGAGCGCCAGAAAACTCACCGTTGCCAGATCGCGCCCGCAGACATAGCCGGTCTGCGCCAGCATCTGCATCACGTCATCTATGCTGCCAATGTTCATGAAATCCCCTTGGTTTCGCGCGCTGAGACGGCGCCCCGTGCAGGTGCAATCGTGGCGCAGCTTGCCGGGATGTCAACCACACAAGGGCACCGCTTACGACCCAATCTCTCCCCAGTCTCTCCCCATAGTTTTCCCATTGCTGCCGCATTTGAGGATCATTTCTGGACAAAAGCCACGCGCATGTCGCGCGGAAAGTGGTTCGAGCAGGAGCAAGACATGCAGATTGCAGCAGAGGCACTCAATACATCGCTGGCTGGCAAGACAGGACCGGCCTGGTTGTCGGCGCTGGAAGACCTGTCCGAGGACACCGGCTACTTTCAACCACTCAACGCCCGCCATTGCGCAGCCTTCGTGGATGGCGGCAAAACGCTTCTGGTGACATTCGAAACGCAGGACAGCATCCAGAAGCTGTCGGACTATGCGCAGCCGCTGGGGTTCGATCTGGCGCGCGAGGAACGCTGGTCCGTTCTGAGCCTGATCAGCGAGGGCCAGACCTGGTTCCGCGACCCGTCCGTCTACCGCTATTTCGACCGTCTGATTGACGACGGGTTCTTTGAGGACTTCGACCGGGTCGTCTTTTACGGCGCCGGGTCATGCGGTTATGCCGCCTGTGCCTTCTCGGTTGCGGCGCCCGGTGCGGATGTGCTGGCGCTTAGCCCGCAGGCAACGCTTGATCCACGCGTCACCGAATGGGATGACCGGTTTCGCAAGATGCGCCGGGTCAGTTTCTCGGACCGCTATGGCTACGCGCCGGATATGCTGGATGCCGCAAATGAGGCCACTATCCTTTACGACCCGCAGATTGATGTGGATGCGATGCATGCGTCCCTATTCACCCGCGCCAATGTCAACAAGCTGCGCATGCCCTACTATGGCGCGCATCTGGATGCGCAATTGGTCCGGCTGGGCGTTTTGAACGAGTTGTTGCTGGAAATGGGCAACGGCACTTTCACCCCGTCGACGTTCTTCAACATTCACCGCCAGCGACGTCAGGACCGCAACTATTTGCGTGCGCTTGCCGGAGAGCTGGAGGATCAGGGGCGCTGGGGGCTGGCCAAGTCGGTCTACCGGCACGCTGCCGATGAGCTTAGCGCACCGCGATTCCGCAAACGGCTAGAACAGATCGAAGCGCGTGAAGCCCGGCTGGCCAATGGAGAAGACGGCTAGGCGTTACCGGTGATCCGGGCCAGCAGCGGTTTGCGGGCCACTCCGGCTGCACCGCTGACCAGCAGCAGCGCAGGATAGGCATCAACGCCAAGAAACCGCAAAATCAGCGCCATGGCGGCCAGGCACAGGGCAAAGACCACCACCGTTTCCATCTCGGTCGTCAGTTTCAGGCCAAGCCGGCCCAGAGCATCATGGATCACAGGCTGCGCGGCACCATAGCTTGCGCCAACCACTAGCCCGGCCAGTATCGTGAAAATCATGGCGGCACTCCTCCACAGGGATACATCTTGCCTGCTACCTTAATTGACGCGGGCGCGCAAACCCACTGGAACAGGCCGTCTGGAATGTGCTAGCGGCAGGCCATGACACAAAGCCTCACGATCCGCCGCCCTGACGACTGGCATCTGCACCTGCGCGATGGCGATATGCTGCGCGCGGTTTTGCCGGAAACAGCCCGCCATTTTGCCCGCGCCATCATCATGCCCAATCTGGTGCCGCCTGTGGTGACCACGGCAGATGCGATGGCGTACCGCGATCGTATCTTGCAGGCCCTGCCCGACGGCATGCGCTTTGAACCGCTGATGACGCTTTATCTGACGGAAGACACGGATCCGGCCGATGTGACTGCCGCCGCCGAAAGCGGGCTGATCAAGGCGGTCAAGCTCTACCCGGCAGGGGCGACCACCAATTCGGCCAGCGGCGTGCGCGATTTCACCCGCGTGCAACCGGTGCTGGACGCGATGGCGGAGGCTGGGCTGACGCTTTGCGTGCACGGCGAGGTCACCACCCATGACGTCGATATCTTCGACCGCGAAGCGGTTTTCATCGACACGGTCCTTGACCCGTTGCGCCGCGCCACACCGGGCCTGCGCGTGGTGATGGAGCATATCACCACCAAAACCGCCGTTGATTATGCACGCAGCCAGGGCGATGACCTTGGCGCGACGATCACCACGCATCATCTGGTCATCAACCGCAATCATATCCTCGTGGGCGGGATCAAACCGCATTACTACTGCTTGCCCGTCGCCAAGCGTGAAGAGCACCGCCTCGCCCTGCGCGAGGCGGCCACTTCGGGCGCGGCGCGTTTCTTTCTGGGCACTGACAGCGCCCCGCACACCGATG
>JBCCUH010000108.1:0-6971 GCA_039197405.1 Pseudomonadota bacterium | reverse complement strand
TTCAGGATATAGTCGATATCCCCGGCCAGCCTGTGCGCCTCCTGCACTTCCGGCCTGTCACGCAGCGCCTTGAGAAAGGCAGCCTGCCAGCCGGCATCATGTTCCGACGTGCGGATAAGCACGAAAAAACAGGCCTCAAAACCCAGCGCCTCGGCATCCAGCGCCACGGTTTGCGCGCCGATGATTCCCGCCTCGCGCATTTTGCGAATCCGGTTCCACACCGGGGTCTTGGATGAGCCCACTTCACGGGCAATCTCATCCAGAGACCGGTCCGCATCCACCTGCAGGGCGCGAAGTATTTTCCGATCCGTTTCGTCTATCCGAACAGACATTCCGGCCTCCTGTACGATTTGGAATAATCATACTTCAACGCAACTCATTTGGGAACAGCGTTCTTGATTCACGCAGATGCCTAGCGAAAAACCGGGATAATTTCCTATATTGCAGGTCACACCAGAGACCATATGCAGGCATCCCATGGATCACTTTCCCATCTTTGTTGCTCTCAAGGACCAAAGGGTCGTTCTGTCCGGCGGCGGAGAGGCGGCGCTGGCCAAATTGCGGCTGCTGCTCAAGACCACAGCTGAGATCACGGTCTTTGCGGCAGATGTGGATGATCAGATCCGGCGCTGGGCTGCGGCTGGCAAGCTGCATCTGGTGCCCCGCCCGATTGCCCCCGGTGATGCCAAGGGCGCCGCGCTGGTCTATGCTGCGGATGAAGATGACGCGCAGGATGCGCGCACCGCCGGGATTGCCCGCGCAGATGGCGCGATGGTCAATATCGTCGACAATCTCGCAGACAGCCAGTTCATCACGCCCGCGATCGTCGACCGCGACCCGGTGACTATCGCCATTGGCACCGAAGGCGCCGCCCCGGTTCTGGCCCGCGCGATCAAGGCCGATCTGGAAGCGCAGTTGCCCCAATCGCTGGGCACGCTGGCGCGGATCGGCAAAGGGTTTCGCAAGATGGCCGATGCCCTGCCTTTTGGCCGTGCGCGCCGCGATTTCTGGCGCGATTATTATTTCCGTACCGGTCCGCACGCGATTGCACAGGGCGAAGATCTGGTGCGCCCCGCCCTTGAGGACACGCTCACAGACCATCTGACGCGCAAATCGCGCGCGGCCCATGTCTATTTCATCGGCGCTGGCCCCGGCGATCCGGAGCTTTTGACACTGAAAGCCCGTAAGCTGCTCGATGAGGCTGATGTGGTGATCTACGACCGCCTCGTTGCACCCGAGATCCTTGAACTGGCGCGCCGCGAAGCGGTGATGCTCAATGCGGGCAAAGAGGGCTTTGGCCCTTCCATGCGCCAGGAAGACATCAACGCGTTGATCGCCGCTCATGCGACGGACGGCGCCCAGGTGGTGCGTCTGAAATCCGGTGACCCAACTGTATTTGGCCGCCTTGATGAAGAGATCGAGACCTGCGATGCGCACGCCCTGCCCTACACCATCGTGCCCGGCATCACCGCTGCCTCCGCTGCTGTTGCCGCCATCGGCCAAAGCTTCACCCGCCGCGGCCGCAACGGCTCGGTCCGGTTCCTGACCGGGCATGACATGAAAGGGTTTGCTGATCACGATTGGTCAGCGCTGGCAAAACCCGGTGCAGTCGCTGCCGTTTATATGGGCAAGAAGGCCGCGCGCTTTGTGCAGGGACGTCTGCTGATGCATGGCGCGGACCGGTTGACGCCGGTGACGTTGATAGAGAACGCCTCGCGCCCCGATCAGCGCATCCTGCCCGCCACCCTGGAAACCATGGCCGAGCAAGCCGGTCTGGCTGGCCCTGCTGTCATCTTCATCGGCCTCGCCCCGCGTGAGGCTGCCGCCACCCTTACGGAACTCCCACAAGAGGATTTGGCCCATGCCTAAAGCCTTCACCCCGAAAGTCGTCACCGCCAATGCGCTGCTGGAAGGCGACGTCGTCTACCTCACAGAAGCCGACACCTGGACCCGCGATCTGCGCCAAGCGGCCCTGCTGACCGATGAAGCCGATGCAGATCTGCGTCTTTTGCAGGCCGAAGCACAAACCGGCGTGGTGGTGGGCGCGTATCTTGCGGATATGCAGCCCGGTCCCGACGGCCCCGAACCCACCCATTTTCGCGAAGCGTTTCGCCGCAAAGGCCCTTCCAATTACACGCACGGCAAACAGGAACACATCTGATGTACGCCTACAGAGATTTCGACACCGCTTTTCTGACCTCCCGCAATGCGCAGTTCCGTGCGCAGGTGGAACGGCGCATTGCCGGTCATTTGACAGAAGATGAGTTCAAGCCCCTGCGCCTGATGAACGGCGTCTACCTGCAGCTACATGCCTATATGCTGCGGGTCGCAATCCCCTACGGCACGCTCAACAGCGCACAGATGGACATGCTCGCGCATCTGGCAGAGACCTATGACAAGGGCTATGGCCATTTCACCACGCGCCAGAACATCCAGTTCAACTGGCCTGAGCTGCGCGATATTCCCGACATGCTGGACGATCTGGCCAGCGTGCAAATGCATGCCATCCAGACCTCGGGCAATACGATCCGCAATGTGACCGCCGATCATTTTGCAGGCGCTGCTGCCGATGAAATCGCAGATCCGCGCCCGATTGCAGAGCTCATTCGTCAGTGGTCCACCGATCACCCGGAATTCCAGTTCCTGCCGCGCAAGTTCAAAGTCGCTGTTACCGGCTCTGAAAGCGATCGCGCGGTCACCCGCGCCCATGACATCGGGCTGAGAATGGTCGAACGTGATGGCGTTGCGGGCTTTGAAGTCATCGTCGGCGGCGGCCTAGGCCGTACCCCGATGCTGGGCAAGATCATCAAGGATTTCCTGCCCCGCGAAGACCTGCTGCCCTATCTGGAGGCGATCGTCAGCGTCTATAACCTGCTGGGCCGCCGCGACAACAAATACAAGGCGCGGATCAAAATCACCGTGCATGAAAACGGGCTGGAGAAAATCCGCACATTGGTGGAGGAACGGTTTGAACGTCTGAAGGCCGAATTCGCGGGGTTTGATCAGGCACTGCTGGCCGAAATCGAAAGCGATTTCACACCGCCTTCCTTCAAGGAAGGCGACACCGCGATTTTTGAAAAATCGCGTTCGGAAAACCCTGTTTTCCGCGCCTGGACAGATACCAACCTGCATCCGCACAAAGCGGATGGCTATTCCATCGTCACTATCAGCCTCAAGGCACACGGACAAACCCCCGGCGATGCCACCGGCACGCAGATGCGCGTCATGGCAGAACTGGCGCGCCGCTATGGCCATGACGAGCTGCGCATCAGCCATGAGCAGAATGTGATCCTGCCCCATGTGCACAAATCCGACCTGCCTGCGCTGCATGCGGACTTGCAGAAACATGGGCTTGCCACTGCGAACATCGGTCTCATTTCCGATATCATCGCTTGCCCCGGCATGGACTACTGCGCATTGGCCACGGCCCGGTCTATCCCCATCGCGCAGGAGATTGCGACACGCTTTGACGATCTGAAGATCGAGCACGAGATCGGTGATCTGAAGATCAAGATCTCCGGCTGCATCAACGCCTGCGGGCATCACCATGTGGCGCATATCGGTATTCTGGGTCTTGATCGCGCGGGCGTGGAGAATTACCAGATCACGCTTGGCGGCGATCACACAGAGACGGCCGCAATTGGCGAGCGTGCTGGCCCCGGTTTTTCGGCGGACCAGATCATCCCGGCCATTGAGCGGCTGGTGGCGGCCTATCTCGATCAGCGGATTGATACGGGCGAGCGGTTCATCGACACCTATCGCCGTCTGGGCATGGCGCCGTTCAAGGCCGCGCTTTACCCCGAAGCTGAGGACAAGGCCTATGCCGCTGGATAGTATCGCCGCTGATCTGGGCCTTCGGCATCGCGCAGCAGAGGCGCGGGCGGCGATCCGCATTGCGCATTCCGAACCAAAGCTGGGCGAGATAGCACTGGTGTCCTCTTTTGGCGCGGAAGCTGCCGTTCTGTTGCATCTGGTCGCCGAGGCCGAACCGGAAATGCCTGTGCTCTTTCTCGACACCGGTAAGCATTTTGCCGAAACGCTTGCCTATCAGCGCGCCTTGGCCGCTGATCTGGGGTTGCGAGACTTGCGTGTCTTGACCCCAGATGCAGAAGAGCTGGCTGAGGAAGACCTCTATGGAGCGCTGCACACGTTTGATGCCAACGCCTGTTGCACCCTGCGCAAGATCCGTCCGCTGCAAAAGGCGCTGGCCGGGTTCGACGGCTGGATCACCGGGCGCAAACGCTATCAGGGCGGTGCGCGGAAAAACCTGAGCGTTTTTGAAGGCGACGAGGCTACCGGCAAGCTGAAGATCAACCCGCTGGCGCATTGGACGCCAGCAGATATCGCAGGCTACATGCGTCTGAGCTCGCTGCTGCCGCATCCTTTGGTCGCCAAGGGCTTCCTGTCCATCGGCTGCGCGCCCTGCACCGCCCGAGCCAACGACATCGCCGACCCGCGTTCCGGGCGCTGGCAGGGCCAGGGCAAATCCGAATGCGGCATTCACCTTACACCGAAAGCATCCTGACATGACGACACTTATCACTGACGCGGGCTTCACCCCCGATGACTGGACAGACGCGCGCGGTGCGCGCCTTGATCTTGGCGCTGACGCGGATCCATTGACCGTTGAATTTCGGGCCGCCGCATTGATCGTGGTCGATTTCCCCTCTTTTGCCGACGGGCGCGGCTTTACCATTGCGCGCCAGTTGCGTCTGCGCGGGTACCAGGGACGTTTGCGCGCCAAGGGGCATGTGATTGCCGATCAATACGCCATGGCACGCCGGTCCGGTTTTGACGAGGTGGAGATTGATGACAGCCTGGCTCAGCGTCAGCCGGAAGCGGACTGGATCGCCCGCGCCGATTGGCAGGCAGCCGATTATCAGCGCCGCCTGCGCGGCTGATCCAGATCAAGGACACCACCGGGACAGGTGCGGCAGTTTGCGGGCTGGCACCTGTCTTTTATTGACTTAAAGACCACCTAAATGGGAAACAGATGCAAATCTGTTAGTACACAAATGAATGAGATGACACCTGTGACCGAAGCTGCCGTGACACCGAAAGTGCCGACCCTGCCCGATGCGCAGACTGTAACCGAGGTCAAGCATTACACGGACCGTCTGTTTTCCTTCCGCGTGACGCGTCCTGCGTCCTTGCGCTTTCGCTCCGGTGAATTTGTCATGATCGGCCTGATGGGCGATCCGCACCCGGAGACGGGCAAGCAAAAGCCGCTGCTGCGAGCCTATTCCATTGCTTCGCCAAGCTGGGACGAGGAGCTGGAGTTCTACTCGATCAAGGTGCAGGACGGCCCGCTCACGTCCAAGTTGCAACACATCAAACCGGGTGACGAGATCATCCTGCGGCCCAAACCGGTCGGCACTCTGGTGCATGATGCGCTTTTGCCCGGCAAACGGATCTGGTTTTTTGCGACCGGCACCGGGTTTGCGCCCTTTGCCTCGCTGCTGCGCGAGCCGCAGACCTATGAGGATTACGACGAGGTGATCATCACCCACACCTGCCGTGAATTGGGTGAGCTGACCTATGGGCGTGATCTGATTGATGGGTTGAAAGAGGACGAGCTTCTTAACGAAGTCATCGGCGAGGGCTTTTGGAAGAAGATCAAGTACTACCCTACCACGACCCGTGAAGAGAGCCCGAAGATGGGCCGCATCACCGATCTGATGAATTCCGGCGAAGCCTTCGCCGATCTGGGGGTTGAGCCACTCAATCCCGACACCGACCGCGCGATGATCTGCGGCAACCTGGCGTTCAATCTGGAACTGAAGGACATGCTGGAAAGCTATGGTCTTGAGGAAGGCGCAAACTCCAAGCCGGCGCAATACGTGGTTGAAAAAGCGTTCCTCGATTGATCGCGAGTGTGGCCTTGCGTGCCAAAGCACGTAAGGCTACGGCACGAAAGGTTCCGGGCGCACCCCAGCGACCGTGATCCTGTGCATCAGCCTTGCGTGACCTGGATAGTCGGCGCAGGCGAAGTGTTGCACGAGCCGGTTGTCCCAGATTGCGATGCTGCCCGCCTCCCACGCCAAGCGGCAGCAAAACTCAGGGCGGGTTGCATGCGCGTAGAGATACGCCAGCAGCGGCGCGCTTTCCTCCGGCGTCCAGCCCTCGAAACGCGTGGTGAAATCTCCGTTCACATAAAGGCACGGCGCGCCCGTGTCCGGGTGGGCGATCACAACGGGATGCAGGACGGGCGCTTTGAAAGCAGTTTTCTCGGCTTTGATCCCCTCATTGCTGTCTGCAAAACTGCCGTCCGAATGCTCGGCACGCAGGCCGCGCAGGGTGGTTTTGAGGCCCTCTGACAGCCCTTCATAAGCTGCCGTCATGGAGGCAAAGAGCGTATCACCTCCAAAGGGCGGCAATTGGCGCGCGGCAAGGATGGAGCACATCGCGGGCGCGGGATCGTAAGAGTGATCGCTGTGCCATGTGCCGCCGATGACATGGGTCATCTCGGGGCGCGTGCGGACTTCGGCGATCATCGGATACGCGGCAACCGGCGTGAAAAAGCGGTTGATGTCGATTGGACCGAAGCGCTGAGCGAGGGCAATGTGATCCTCGGGGGTGAGGGTTTGATCCCGCAGTACAATCATCCCGTGGGTAAAGAGAGCGGACCGCAGAGCGCCAAAACCGCTCTCATCCAGCCCTGAGACATTGATGCCGGTGATCTCTGCGCCCACAGCGCCACTGAGTTTGCGTATGTGCATGGGGTTATTGAGGCGCATGAGAGAGAATTGCGCAAGAAAAAAGCCCCACACAGGCGCGCAGGGCTTTTGTTGATTGCAGTAGTTGAGGTGCGGCTTCAGAGGCCCAATGCGCCTTTGATCTGATCCAATACGCCGCCCAGAAGCTCAGGGTTGTCCTTGGCGCCCTGAAGCGCGCCTTTGAGCGTGGTTTTCTGGATCGCGCCCAATTCAGAGCCGTCGATCATCTCCATGACCTTGTCGAGGTTAAAGCCG
>JBCCUH010000107.1:0-7024 GCA_039197405.1 Pseudomonadota bacterium | reverse complement strand
TCTACGATGTCGGCTCGCTCTGGGGGTTGGACAAGACCAACGCCAATGTGATCAACGAAGGCTTTGCAGCACGTCAGGTCGTAGGCGCGTCGATCTTCTGGGATACGCCGATCGGGCCGCTACGCTTCAATTTCAGCAAGGCGGTGAGAAAGCAGACCGGCGACAAAGAGCAGACCTTTGACCTGTCGATCTCTACCGATTTCTGATTGGGGGGCTTGGCGCCGCGCTTTTGGTGCGGCGGCCCTGACCTTCAGTCTTTCTGTCTTGCCCGGCGCGGCTGTGGCGCAAAACCTGTCCATGCCGGACATCCCTGTCATCACCATCGAGGCGGAACAACTGTTCGCCGCAACCCAGTTTGGTCAGCGGGTGGCCAAGGAGCTTGAGGCGCGCGGCACCCAGCTGGCTGCCGAAAACCGTCGCATCGAGGCTGATCTTGAGAAAGAGGAAGGCGAAATCACCGCCAAGCGTGCGGTCCTGGAACCTGAGGCATTTCGTAACCTTGCCGATGCGTTCGATGCGCGGGTTCAGCAGGTGCGCGCAGAGCAGGATGAAAAGGCCCGTGAGCTGGCCCGCGCCTCCGATCAGGCGCAATTTGAGTTTCTGCAGGCGATTGCACCCATTCTGGAGATCATGATGAATGAACGTGGTGCCAGCGTCATTCTGGACCGGCGCGCGGTATTCCTCAGTGCCGATGCCAGCGACATTACCCAGCAGGCCATCGCGCGGATCGATGCAGAGCTTGGCGATGGCACCGCGCTGAACCAAACGCCTGACGCGCCTACGAACGACTGACGCCGCGCCTGCCTGCGCCGCTTGCCCATGACTGCTGCAATTGCTAGGCACGATTGCAACTCGAACACAGACCTCAGGTCGACCAGAACAAGGACTTCACGCATGAGCGATCTTCTGAGCGCGGATATCCAGCTGATCCAACGCATCCTTCCGCATCGCTACCCGTTTTTGCTGGTCGACAAGGTTGAGCAGATCGACGGCACATCCACCGCTCTGGGCATCAAGAATGTCACCATGAACGAGCCGCATTTCCAGGGTCATTTTCCGGGCTTGCCGATCATGCCCGGTGTCACCATCGTCGAGGCCATGGCGCAGACAGCGGCGGTCATGGTGGGCACCGCGCTTGATATGGCCGACAAGGAGATGAAGGTCTATTTCATGTCCATCGACAAATGCAAATTCCGCCGCAAAGTGGTTCCGGGCGATGTGCTGCAAATGCGGCTGACGACGCTGCGCGGCAAGCCGGGCGGCAAAGTGTGGAAGTTTTCCGGTGTCGCCGAGGTGGAAGGCGAGATGGCCGCCGAAGCCGAGTTCACAGCAATGATGGATTTGCCTGCATGAGCATTCATCCCAGCGCAAAAGTACACACAAGCGCGGTTGTGGAAGACGGCGCGGTCATCGGCGAAGACTGCGAGATCGGCGCGTTCAGTCTCATCGGTTCCGAGGTGCGCATGGGCGCGCGCAACGTCCTGCACAGCCACAGTGTCGTCAAGGGCGATACAGAGATCGGCGATGACAACGAGATCTTTTCATTCGCTGTGGTCGGAGAGATCCCACAAGACAAGAAATTCGATGGCGAAAAAACCAAGCTCGTCATCGGCAACAACAATCGCATTCGCGAGCATGTGACGATCAACACTGGCACGGTGGGGGGCGGCAGCCTGACCAAGATCGGCGATCACTGCCTGTTGATGGCCGGCTGTCATGTTGCCCATGATGTCATCATCCACAACAATGTCATTGTGGTGAATTCGGTGGCGCTTGGCGGTCATTCCATCATTGAAGATGACGTGATCATCGGCGGTCTTTCCGGCATTCATCAATTCGTGCGCATCGGCAAGGGTGCGATCATCGGCGCTGTCACCATGGTGGCCCATGACGTGATCCCTTACGGGCTGGTGCAGGGGCCGCGCGGCATGCTCGATGGGCTCAACCTTGTGGGGTTGAAACGGCGCGGGGTGGATCGCTCGGACATCATGGCGCTGCGTGCGGCGTTCCAGATGATGGCCCAGGGTGAGGGCACATTTGCGGATCGGGTCAAGCGGATGGGCCAGGACACCGACAGCAACTATGTGCAGGATATCGTTGCCTTTGTCACTGGCGAGTCTGGCCGCGCGTTTCTGACGCCGGGCGACTGAACCGGCATGGGCCGTCTTGCGATATTGGCAGGTAGCGGCGGTCTGCCGCTGCGTTTGGCTGAGGCCGTGCCAGAGGCGATTTGCATCAGCTTTGCGGGCGTGCCCCATGATCTGGGTGTCAAGGCGCAAGAGCATGCATTCGAAAAACTCGGCGCTCTTTTTCAGGCGTTGAAGGCGCAGGACGTTACGGATGTGGTCATGGCTGGCGGCATGTCGCGCCCGCCTTTGGACCCAGCGGCCTTTGACAGCGTGATGCAAGAGCTGGCACCGCGTCTGCTGGTCGCTATGCAAAGCGGCGATGACGGGCTGTTGCGCATTGTGATCGATATCTTTGAAGAGCAGGGCTTTGCCGTCAAAGGTGCCCATGAGGTCGACCCGTCGTTGACGGCAGCCGCCGGGATCATGGCCGGTGCGGAGCTGGTAAGCCGTGCGCAGGCGGACGCAGCGCGCGGGGTGAAAATTCTGGCCGCGCTCAGCCCCCTCGATGTCGGGCAGGGCACCGTTGTGGAGCATGGCCAGTGCCTCGCGGTGGAAACGCTGCAAGGCACCGATGCGATGCTGGGCTTTGTCGCGGCAACGCCAGAGCATCTGCGCAAAGGCGCAGGTGTTTTTGTCAAAGCGCCCAAGATCGGACAGGACCTGCGGGTCGATATGCCCGCGATTGGGCCGGAGACAATCCGCGCCACGCATCGGGCGGGCCTTGGCGCTGTGGTGATCGCAGCAAACAGGGTTCTGGTGATTGACCGCCAAGCGACTGTCGAGCTGGCCGAAAGCTTGGGTGTCACGCTCGTGGCAATGGATCTTTAGCCGATGCGGGTGTTCATCACAGCAGGTGAGCCTTCTGGCGACAAGCTGGGTGCGGCGCTGATGGGCGGCCTGCAAGAGCTGGTGCCGGATGTGCAGTTTGACGGCATCGGCGGCGCCCGCATGATCGAGGCAGGTCTCAGCAGTCTCTTTGCGATGGATGAAATCTCCATCATGGGGATATCCGAGATTCTGTCGCAATACCGGCACCTCAAACGCCGCATTGCCGAGACCGCAGATGCGATTGTTGCAGCGAAACCTGATGTGCTGGTCACCATTGACCTGCCCGAGTTTTCCCTGCGCGTTGCTAAATTGGTCAAGGAAAAGAGCGACATACGCTGCGTTCATTATGTGGCCCCAACGGTCTGGGCGTGGCGCTCTGGCCGTGCGGCCAAGATGGCGCGGCACATTGATCAGGTGCTGGCGCTCTTTCCGTTTGAGCCGCCTTATATGGAAGCCGCCGGCATGCGCTGCGATTTTGTCGGCCATCCGGTTGTTACCGATCTGCAGGCGACCGAGACAGAGGCGCAGGCGTTCAGGGCGGCGCATGATCTGGGAGAGGCGCCCACGCTTTTGGTTCTTCCCGGCTCTCGGCGCAGCGAAGTGGGGCGGCTTGCCCCGGTTTTCGGGGATGTGTTGCGTTCGGTTCTGCCCGCCTACCCGAACATTCGCGTGATCGTCCCAGCGGCGGCCCCGGTAGAAGCTGCAGTGCGGGACGCGGCGCAGACCTGGCCTGGTGCGCCGATCATCGTGCGATCCGAGGACAAAGCGCAAAAGCGCGCCGCTTTCAAAGCTGCCGATTTTGCCCTGGCTGCGTCCGGTACGGTATCATTGGAACTGGCAGCGGCGGGCACCCCGATGGTGATCGCCTACGACATGAACTGGCTGTCGCGGCAGATTATTGGGCGCATGCTCAAGGTGGATACGGTCACGCTGGTCAATCTGGTGTCCGATACGCGCGCCGTGCCGGAGTTTATCGGGGCGCGCTGCATTCCGCAGGATATCGCAAAAGGCCTTGTGGACGTCATGCAAGATCCATCCAAGCAGTCGCAGGCGATGGCGCTGACAATGGACCGGTTGGGACGCGGCGGCGCAGCGCCTGGTCTGCGGGCTGCGCGCGCCGTGCTTGACGGATTGTCAGATCAGCAACAGCTGCATTGAGGCCGCGATGAAGGGCGCCTTGCGTGCAGCAACACGCAAGGTCACTGACGTGCCTAGCCTGCGACGGAGGCCTGATAAATCTCTTCGATGGTGGAATCGAGCGTTGCGTTGAAGTCATCCTCGGACTGCTGCGCGGAGAGGCCTTCCGTCAAGGCGCGGCTGAAGCTGGCGATCATGCTTGTGTTCTGCGCAAGGCGCGCGTTGGCTTCGGCGCGGCTATAGCCGCCGGACAAGGCCACCACTTTCATCACACGAGGATCGTCGCAGAGGCTTTTGTAAAGGTTGGCTTTTTCCGGCAACGTCAGCTTGAGCATGATCTGTTTGCCCGCAGGAACCGTATCCAGCGCCGCGGTGATTTCCTCCAGCAGCATCTGTTCGGCCTCGGCCTTGTCGGCGATGGAGATTGTCACCTCAGGCTCGATGATCGGAACCAGGCCTGCCGCCAGCACCTGATTGCCCAGCTGGAACTGCTGCTGCACCACCGCGCGCACGCCGCGTGCGTTGGCCGCGTGAATGACCGAGCGTTCTTTCGTGCCGAAGATACCGTTTTGTACAGCGCGCGCCAGCAGCGCATCAAGGCCGGGAATGGGCTTGAGCATCTGCACGCCATGCTCTTCGTCCTCCAGGCCCTTGTCGATTTTCAGGAAGGGCACAACGCCATTGTCTTCCCAGAGCGCCTTGGCGGAGGGTTTGCCGCCGATCTCGCGGTCCATCGTCATCTCAAACAAAATGGCCCCCACAACCCGCGCGCCACTGAAGGCGGGCGATGACACGATACGCGCGCGCATGGCGTGGATCAGATCGAACATTTCCGCATCAGAGCTGTAGGCGTCTTCCTCGACACCATAAAGACGCAGCGCCTTGGGCGTCGAGCCACCCGATTGATCCAAGGCAGCAATAAAGCCCTGACCTGCGGTGATTTTCTCAGCCATAGCTTGCGTGGTCATGGGCGTGCATCCTTCAATGAATTGTCGTATGCACGCCTCTTACGATACCGCCGCACACCTTGCAATTATGGTCGCGCTAACAGTGGCTTGGCAGGCTGGCGCGCCGGTTATTGCAGGGCGCTCGGCAGGTCGCGGCCGACCCAATCCCGAAGCACGCCGTTTTCCAGACTGCTGCGCACCTCGGCCCAGCCCGCATCAGAGCCGCGCAGGCGCATCAGGGTGTCAATCTCGTCGCGGATCGCAGCAGAGGCGGCGTCACCTGCAGCGGCCCCAACCGAGGCCCAATAGTAAGCAGCCCTATAAGAGCGGATGCGGGTGGTTCCCCGCACATGGCTGCGCGCGGCGCGGCGAATTTGGCCCAGGCTTTCGTAGTCGGATGCCACGGGACCGCCCAACATCGCGTCCTGAACGTCGAGAATTTGGCTCAGGTCGAGGGTTTCCTCCAGATCGCCCATCAGGCTCAGCGCGCCGGGGACGCCGTTGCTGGCCGCATGCAGCGCAAGCCGGTATGCGACATCGGGTTGCGTATCGGCCATCGCGCCAGCCATCAGATACGTGGCATCGGCGTTGCCGTCCTTGGCAAGCGGATCCAGCAGCCGCAGCCCCAATGTGACGTTGCGCGGTGCGCCCATGCCCGTAAGCAAGGCGCGGCCCACATCCAGATTTCGCTCTGACGGCAGCAGCCCGTCAATCGCCTGTTTCAGCTCAGCTGCGCTGATCCCGGTGCTGATGGCGGCTGGTGTGGTTCCGATGGTGGGTGCCAGTTTGGAAAAGATCGCATTGGGATCTTCAAAATCGCCCTCACCGATGCGGATCGGCCCGCCTTTTGCATGCGCCTCCAGCACCAGCGTGCCAGGGTCCTGCACAAAGGCAGAAAGGACCTCCGCCGCCTGTGCGGCAAAGGCCGATTGCTCTGCGCTCGGCGCGCCGCTGGCCGGTCCGTTCATCTCGCTGAACATCTGCATCAAGCCACCCTGAACCATTTGCGCCACTGCCTGCGGAGCAAGCATATCAGGCGGGGCCATCTGTTTGCCGATGGCATAGGCGCCGCGATCTTCAAGCGTGAGTTTGACGCCGTTGACGTAGACCGCCGGCATGACTTCCTCGCTATCGAGATCCATACGGTAGCTGATGTAATCGAGATCAGCGCTGGCGCTGATGGACAGCAGATCGTCCACATCCGCAATCAGGCTGATATCGCCGCCACCGGTTGCAAAATCGTAATTGGCCATGATCTGGGCCTGATCCAGACGCAGGTTTTCGATACCGGCCATGCCGACCATGGGGCGCACATCAGGCGGCAGGCAATCGAAATCGACGATCACGCCGTCGAGCACCAGATTGAGCGCATAGCCCTGTTGGCGATCCACCGGCGCACCGCTGAGCGTCAGGCTGTCGGCCTTTACCACGCAGCTGTCGGCCTCGGCATAGGGCAGGAATGGGCGGATATCCACGCCTTCCAGCGCCAGACGGTTGCGTACCGCATCCACGTCGATCTGGCTGTAGCGCACATCGGCCAGCACGCGCAGCGAGGGCATGAAGCTTTGCACCAGCAGGGTCAGCAGAGTGTCGAGTGAAAACGTGTCCCAGATCGTGACGGGGGTTTCTGCCGGGGCCGTTTCCGTTTGCGCGTGCAGCGGTAGGGCGAGCGCCGAAATCAAGGCGGTTGTGGTTGTCAGACGTCGAAAAACAGTCATGGAATACCTCAAATAAGCTGGTGAAATACGATTGCCAGCCTACCGGGTTTCCTGAATGGATCAAGCTTGCCGCAGGTTTGCAGCGGGGCCTTGCGTGCTGCAGCACACAAGGGCACGGCCGGTGTCACCGGGTTTGCAGGGCCGCCACGCCAGGCAGGGTCTTGCCTTCCATCCACTCCAGGAAAGCCCCACCTGCGGTAGAGATATAGGTGAACTTGTCGGCGGCACCTGCCTGATTGAGCGCAGCAACCGTGTCGCCGCCGCC
>JBCCUH010000106.1:0-7039 GCA_039197405.1 Pseudomonadota bacterium | reverse complement strand
CTTCATGATGGGCGCGAGCCTTTTGTTCATCGCGCTGGCCTTCACCGGGCAGTTTGGCGCATGGCAGGCGCTGATCCTGCTGGCGGCACTGAGCTATGTTCTGTTTGATGCGTTTCGGCAGGCGCGGGCGCACCGTAAGGAAACGGCCCTGGCGCAAGTCGAGGAAGAAGAGGTTGAGGGCGTGGACCCGGACATGCCGGGTTGGCAGATCTTTGTCTTTCTGGTCCTCGGGCTGGTCGGTTTGCCGCTGGGTGCGGATCTGCTGGTCGACAACGCCTCTGTCATTGCGCGTCAATATGGGGTCAGCGAGACTGTGATCGGCCTGACCCTGGTGGCAGTGGGCACCTCGCTGCCCGAGCTTGCCACGACCGTCATGGCCGCCCTGCGCCGGCAGGCGGATGTGGCTTTGGGCAATGTCATCGGCTCGAACATGTTCAATCTGCTGGCCATCGTTGGTGTTGCATCGCTGGTCGGACCCATCCCCGTGGCACGGGAGTTTCTGACCTTTGATCTATGGGTCATGCTGGGCGCGTCGCTGTTGCTGGTGCCCTTTGTTTTCATGGGGTGGAACATCACCAAACGGTGGGGCATTGCACTGACCACAATGTATGTCGCTTATCTTGCAATCGTCATTTTCTGACGCTGTCTGCCCGCTGCGCCGCTTCAATCAGTAACCGCGCGCAGGGTGCTGTGCGTCTGGTGTGCGAGAGCAATAAAAGTGTCGCAGATCGCCAATTAGGGCTTGATCTGCCATCTGGAGCGGAAACTTGTGCACGGCGCGGTGAGTCGATGCGAAATGCTTTCCAAAAGCTTAATAAATTCAACAATTTACAATATGTTCATAAAGTTTATCAATAAAAACAGTCACTTGAGTTACTGCCTAAAAAATAGGCAACTGTGAGAAGTGAGCCGAAAACAAGGGAAAATCGGCCATCCCCCAAGTTTGTCCGCAGAGTTATCCACAGAAACGGGGGATTCATTTTCCCTTGCCTGTGTCGCCTTGCCATTGCAGCGCATGCGCAAGAATCATATTTCTTGGGTCATGAGCGCCTCTTCCCAGCCCGACCCTGATGACCTGCCCCAGACCGGCGATGAACCCATCCCGGTGGGATGCGACGTTATCCAGGGGTATCTGAAGACTTTGGATGCCTCGCCCGGTGTTTACCGGATGCTCGATAGTCAGAGCCGCGTGCTTTACGTGGGCAAGGCGCGCAACCTGCGCGCGCGGGTCTCAAACTATGCGCGGCCCACAGGCCATTCGGGGCGCATCGCGACGATGATTGCGCAGACCGCTTCAATGATGTTCCTGACCACGGCGACCGAAACCGAGGCGCTGCTTCTCGAACAGAACCTGATCAAGCAGCTCAAGCCGCGCTACAATGTGCTGCTACGGGACGACAAGAGCTTTCCCAATATTCTGGTGAATGGCGATCACGATTTTCCGATGATCCGAAAACATCGCGGGGCCAAAAAGCAAGAGGGTGCCTACTATGGCCCGTTTGCCAGCGCCGGCGCGGTCAACCGCACCTTGAACCAGTTGCAAAAGGCGTTTCAGCTGCGCGATTGTTCGGATGCAAGTTTCGAGACGCGCACACGGCCTTGTCTGCAGTATCAGATCAAACGATGCTCTGCGCCCTGTGTCGGCAAGATCAGCCCCGAAGATTATCGTGAAACCGTGCGCGATGCGCAGCGGTTCCTGTCCGGGCGCTCGACCGAGCTACAGGAAAAGCTGGCGGCGCAGATGGAGGCGGCTTCCGCCGAGATGGAGTTTGAACGCGCTGCCGCCTTGCGCGACCGGATCCGTGCATTGACGCAAGTGCAGTCTGCTCAGGGCATCAACCCGCGCGGCATTGCCGAGGCGGATGTCGTCGCGCTGCATATGGACAGCGGGCAGGCCTGCGTGCAGGTCTTTTTCATTCGGGCCGGGCAGAACTGGGGCAACCACGACTATTACCCGAGGCTGGCCGCAGATGTGAGCGCCGAGGAGGTGCTGGAGGCGTTCCTTGGTCAGTTCTATGACCGGCGCGACCCGCCCCGGCAGGTGATCCTCAGCCATGATGTGGCAAATGCGGATCTGATGGCGGATGCGCTGGCGCAGAAACTGGGCAAAAAGGTCGAGATCCTTGTGCCCCAGCGCGGAGAGAAAGCCGAGATTGTGGCCGGCGCCGTCAGGAATGCGCGCGAAAGCCTTGCCCGCAAGATGAGCGAAAGCGCAACGCAAGCCAAACTGCTGAAAGGTGTGGCCGAGGCCTTTGATCTGGAAAAGCCCCCCGCGCGGATCGAGGTCTATGACAACAGCCATATTCAAGGGGCGCATGCGGTCGGCGCGATGATTGTCGCGGGGCCGGAAGGTTTCATGAAGAACGCCTATCGCAAGTTCAACATCAAGGGCGATGATCTGACGCCGGGCGATGATTTCGGCATGATGAAAGAAGTGCTGTCACGGCGCTTTAAACGGCTCATCAAGGAAGACCCCGATCGCTCAAAAGGCGACTGGCCGGATCTGCTGCTGATCGACGGCGGCGCCGGGCAGGTGAGCGCGGTGCGCGAGATCATGGACGGTTGGGGCGTCGGCGATATTGCGATGGTTGGCGTTGCCAAGGGTGTGGACCGCGATGCGGGCAAGGAAGAGTTCTACCGCACCGGCAAGATGCCCATGGCGCTGAGGCACAATGATCCGGTTTTGTATTTCATTCAGCGCCTGCGCGATGAGGCGCACAGGTTTGCCATCGGAACGCATCGTGCAAAACGGGCCAAGGCGGTCGGGGCGACGCCGCTGGATGATGTGCCGGGCGTGGGCGCTGCGCGCAAACGCGCGCTGCTTGCGCATTTCGGGTCGGCCAAGGCTGTCGGGCGGGCCAATCTGGCGGATTTGAAAGCGGTCGATGGTGTATCGGAGGCTTTGGCCCAGACGATCTACGATTTCTTTCACGAGCGCGGGTGACGCAATTCTTGCAAGAATTGCGGATTGGGGGCTCTGCCCCCGCGCCGATGGCGCTCCCCCGGAGTTTATCTGGCAAGATGAAGGTATGGGGGCCTGTACTTGTCTGCCGAATAGGCATAGGGGCGGGGCCTGCATGTTTTTCAGGTGACCTATGAGCGAATTTCCCGATCTGCTGCCGACGTTGTCTTCGGCATTGACAGCCAAAGGCTACGAGAGATTGACGCCGGTTCAGCTGGCCGTCACTGCGCCGGAGCTTGCCGGGCAGGATCTTCTGGTGTCGGCGCAGACCGGGTCCGGCAAGACCGTTGCGTTTGGTCTCGCGATTGCGCCTGATATTCTGGATGACGCCGGGCACTTTGAACGGGCGGCCACACCGCTTGCTCTGGTGATTGCGCCGACACGCGAACTTGCCATGCAGGCGAAGCGGGAATTTGACTGGCTGTTCGGTTTGGCGGGTATTCAGACGGCATCCACAGTGGGCGGCATGGATGCGCGAAGCGAGCGACGCAGTCTGGAGCGCGGCGCGCATGTGGTTGTCGCAACCCCAGGCCGTTTGCGCGATCACATCATGCGCGGGGCGATCGATCTGAGCGCGCTGAAAGCCATGGTGCTTGATGAAGCGGATGAAATGCTCGACATGGGATTTTCCGAAGATCTGGAGTTCATTCTGGACGCCACGCCTGAGGATCGCCGGACGCTTTTATTTTCCGCCACAGTTCCGCGCGGTATCGCGAAACTGGCGCAGAAGTACCAGAAATCCGATACGAAACGGATCGAGACGGCGGGCGAGGGGCCTCAGCATGCCGATATCGCCTATCAGGCGCTGAATGTTGCGCCCTCTGATGTGGAAAACGCGATCATCAATCTGCTGCGCTATCACGAAGCGCAAACTGCCATTGTGTTTGCCAATACGCGCGCCGTCGTTGCGCGGCTGACGGCGCGGTTTTCCAACCGCGGGTTTTCGGTCGTCTCGCTTTCGGGTGAGCTTAGCCAGACAGAGCGCACCCACGCGTTGCAAGCGCTGCGCGACGGCCGGGCACGGGTCTGTGTGGCTACCGATGTCGCCGCGCGCGGGATTGACCTGCCCAACCTTGAGCTGGTGATCCATGCCGATCTGCCATCGAATGGCGAGACGCTGCTGCATCGGTCTGGCCGTACAGGCCGCGCCGGACGTAAGGGGACTTCGGTGTTGATCGTTCCGGGGCGTCACAAATCCAAGGCCGAGCGCATTCTGCGCTTTGCCAAGGTACAGGCAGAGTGGGGCACGGCGCCCTCGGCCGAAGCGGTGCTGGCGCGCGATGAGGAGCGGATGCTGAATGATCCGGCGTGGTCGGAGGCTTTGAGCGATGACGAGCAGGCCTTCGCCGCCAAGCTGCTGGCCGAGCACAGTCCTGAGCAGGTCGCGGCAGCTTACCTGCGTTTGCACCGGGCGCGCCACTCTGCACCGGAGCAAATCGGCGAGGTGCCCGCGCCCCGCGAGAAGGGCAAACGCGCCCCACGCGAGCATGCGGATTTTGGGCCGAGCACCTGGTTTTCCCTGTCGCTGGGGCGCAAGCAGCGGGCCGAGCCGCGTTGGCTGCTGCCGATGATCTGCCGCAACGCCAATGTGTCCAAGGATGATATTGGTGCAATTCGCGTGCAGTATCAGGAAACTTTCGTGGAGCTGCGCAGCAGCGCGGTTGGTGCCATGACGGCAGAGCTGGGCGAGACGCTGGAGCTTGAGCAGGGCGCGCGGCTCACGCAGCTACCCGGTGTGCCGGAGTTCGATGCATCGCCCAAGGGACCTCCGGTTGATGATGGGCCGCGCCCGCATCGCAAAGGATCGCGAGAGGGCGGCGGAGGGCAGGATCGCGCAGGCAAGCGCCAGGATAATGCGCCCGCGTTCAAAAAGCCGAAAACCGGCAAGCCAGAAGGCAAGCGCGCTTTTGAGGCGGACAAGCCCGGCAAGCGGGATCCGCGTCCACCAAAATCAGCCGCGAAGTCCGGCGTGCAAAAACCAAAGCCCCTAAAAGCTGCGAAGGTGGTGGACCGGGACGTCGTTGCTCCGAAGCCGAAAACGCGAAAGGGTGCCAGCGACCCATCCAAGCCTATGGGCAACCGAAAGGCGCGCCATGCGGGCAAATCCGGCAAACCCGTCGCGGGCAAACCGGCGCATGTGAAAACCCGCGCAAGCAAGGGCGCCGATGCCCGCCCCATGCGCAAGGCGCCGCGCAAACAAAGGTAAATGGGGACACAACTGTGCTTGCGGGCGCGGACGCTGCGCCGTAGAGATTGGCCATGACCTGGACGCTCCCGAATATGTTGACCGCATTGCGTTTGCTGGCCGCGCCCGGCGTTGCGATCATGTTCTTGTATTTCACACGCCCCTATGCGGACTGGTTTGCGCTGGTTCTTTTTGTGATGGCCGCCATAACCGATTGGTTTGATGGTTATCTGGCGCGGGCCTGGAGCCAGGAAACCAAACTGGGGGCGATGCTGGACCCGATTGCCGACAAGGCTATGGTGGTGATCGCGCTGATGATCATCGTCGGATTCTCGTCCTGGTCGGCCTGGCTTATTCTGCCTGCGACGATGATCCTTTTCCGCGAGGTCTTTGTCTCGGGGCTCAGAGAGTATCTGGGCGACACTGCGGGCAGTTTGAAAGTGACTCGGCTGGCCAAATGGAAAACAACCTTGCAGATGATCGCCATCGCGGTGCTGTTCTCGCAAGGGGTGTTCGAGCATTATCTCGGCATGTCGGCCTGGGGCATGGATCAGGCGATGTTTGATCAGATCATGGCTGGCGACGTGGCCGATGAGCTGGGGCTCTGGTGGAAATACCAGGGCATGATCTGGTCGGGCAAGATCGGGCTGGTGCTGCTCTGGATCGCAGCGGCTTTGACGGTTGCCACGGGTTGGGATTACTTCAGTAAAGCACTGCCACATCTCAAGGATGACGCGTAATGGATGTCTTGTATTTTGCATGGGTACGTGAGCGGATCGGACTGCCAAAGGAGCGAGTCGAAACGGATGCGTCTTGCGTCATGGACCTGATCGACGAGCTGCGCGCACGCGAGGATCGCTATGCGCTGGCGTTTTCCGATCTCAGCGCGCTGCGCGTTGCGGTGGATCAGGAACTGGCCGATTTCGATGCGCCTTTGAACGGTGCGCGCGAAGTCGCATTCTTTCCGCCGATGACAGGTGGGTGATGCGTATTCTGGTCCAGCAGGAAGCCTTTGACGCAGGTGCGGAACTGAACCGTTTTTCGGCCCCGTTGCAAGGCATGGGCGCAGTTGTGTCCTTCACAGGTGTGGTGCGTGACACGGCACAACAGGACCTGCAGGTCATGGAGATCGAACACTACCCCGGCATGACCGAAAAAGCCCTGCAAAGCATTGCTGAAGAGGCGCGGTCGCGGTGGTCGCTTGGCGATGTTCTGGTCATTCACCGGCATGGTAAACTGGGCCCCAATGATCCGATCATGATGGTCGCAACGGCTGCACCGCATCGCAAGGATGCGTTTGAAGCGGCGGATTTCCTGATGGATTATCTCAAATCCCGCGCGCCGTTCTGGAAGAAAGAGCACACTGGGGATGCGACGGAGTGGGTAGCCTCGAAACAGGAAGATGAAGACGCGCTCACCCGGTGGTAAACCGACATTAAGGTTAACGCGTCCTGCTTCTTTGGTCCAAAAATACCTCGGGGGAGCCGCGAAGCGGCGGGGGCGGAGCCCCCATGAGGCCTATGATCCCTGCTGCACCCGTTCGACGTAGGCGCGCATTTCTTCGGCCTCATGGCGCGCATCGCGCAGCCCTTCCATGGCGGCGTTCAACTCGGCCTCTGTCTGGGTCAGCTGATTGGTCAATTCAGCCTCGCGCTGTTGCAGATAGGTGATTGCCTGATCGCGGGTTTCTTCAGCTTCATGCAGTTCCTGCGCCATGCGCTCAAGCTCGCCCACGTCAGACTTGGACACGCGGGTGAATCGGTGAATCAGCCAGTTGGCGAACCATCCCATCGAGAAGGCGACGAACAAGATGATTGCCGTCACGATGACGAACTCAGTTCTGTTCACCTGTCTCTCCCTCTGCTTGCGCGTCTGTGCTTTCCTGATCCGTG
>JBCCUH010000105.1:0-7046 GCA_039197405.1 Pseudomonadota bacterium | reverse complement strand
GGGGTCATAGGGTTCTCCTTGAATGCGGGACATCAGAGGGCGGTGACCCATCCGATGACAAGTGAAACGGTGACGATGCTGATCGCCGTTGAAACAAGAATTGCGGCGGAAACACGTTGTGGTGCAACCCCATAATGCGACGCCAGCATAAAGACATTGCCCGCGACCGGAAGCGCAGCCGCAGCGATGACGACAGCGGCGGAAAAGGCATCAATCGGAAAGAGGAAAAGCACAGCAACAGCCACGAAGGCCGGGTGCAGCACAAGTTTGCAGAAGGTAATCCAGCTTGCGATGCTAAGCCGTTCCGCCTTGCTCGTCGCCAGCGATGCGCCAATGGCGAACAGCGCCCCGGGCGTGGCTGCCGCGCCCAGCAGCGTGACAAAGGCATCCAGCGGCCCGGTCAGCGGCAGACCGGAATAGGACCAGCTGAACCCCAGAACGATGGACATGATCATCGGATTGCGCAGCAGGCCCATACCAATGGTCCTGAGGACGACAAGTTCCAGGCGCCCGTCGCGGGACAGGGTGATGAGGATCACGATCAGCGAGGAAAAGACGATCAGATCCACAGCCAGCGCCAGCATCAGGGGTGCAATGGCCGCGCTTCCGAAGAGCAGCGCAAACATCGGCACGCCCAGAAATCCCAGATTGCCGATTACCGCAGATTGCGCCTCGACAGCCGTGGTGGCCATATTCTGCCCGCGCAGCAGGCCGACCAGCGTGGCCAGACCATAGACAAAGGCGGTGCCCCAGAGGTAGCCGACGACAAGCCGTCCGTTCCATACCTCGCCCAGCGACAGGCCTGCCGAGAATTTGAACAGCATCGCGGACAGGGCGAAGTAAAAGACGAACCTGGTCAGATAGACTGTGGCTTCGGCGGTAAAGAACTTCATCCGCCCTGCGCCGTAGCCCAGAGCAATCACCGCAAAAAAGGGCAGCGTTTGGAGGAAGATATCGAGCATCGCCGATAGGGGTATAGCGGCAGGGGGCACCCTGCAAGGCTCAAAAACCCTATCCCTGGCCAATCAGCGCGCCTGCAGCAAAGACAAGCGCACCGCCGAGAACAACCTGAAAGGCTGCCCTGAAAAACGGCGTATCCATGTATTTGTTCTGAATCCAGGCAATTGCCCAAAGTTCGACAAAGACAACGATGATGGCGGTGATGGTGGCTGTCCAGAAATCGGGGATCAGATAGGGCAGGGCGTGGCCCAGACCACCGATGGTGGTCATCACACCTGCGGCCAATCCCCGTTTGATGGGTGAGCCGCGCCCGGAAATCTGCCCGTCATCACTGGCCGCTTCGGTGAACCCCATCGAGATGCCTGCGCCGACAGAGGCCGCAAGACCAACAAGAAAAGTGGTCCAGGTGTCTTGCGTGGCAAAGGCCGTGGCGAAAATCGGCGCCAGCGTAGAGACCGACCCGTCCATCAGCCCGGCCAGACCGGGTTGCACCCAGGTCAGAATGAACTGGCGTTTGGATACCTTGTCTTCGCTGTCTCTTGCGTCCGGTCCCAGATGGGTCTGCGCGAGCCTTTGCGCGGTGGCTTCATGTCCGGCCTCGGCGGCGGACAGATCACCCAGCAGCTTGCGCGTATCAGCGTCGGTGCTGGCCTGCGCGGCCTTGTGATAAAAGCTGGCCGCCGCCTGCTCCATCGCGGCGGCTTCTTCGCGGATCCGGTCCAGGCTGAGGTTCGCGATCAGCCACACAGGCTTGCGGGCGTAAAAACCGGACACATGTTCGCGGCGGATGAGCGGGATCGTGTCACCGAACCGCGCGCGATGGGCCTCGATCAGCATCTGGCGGTGGGTCTGTTCTTCCTCGGCCATGCCGACAAATACATCAGCCGTTGCCGGATACTCTGAACGAAGATGCTCGGCATAAGTCCTGTAGATGCGTTCATCATCTTCCTCGGACGAGATTGCGAGCGCGAGTATCTCCTGCTCGGACAGATCGGAAAACCGTTTGCGATGACCGGGAAAACGCATGCTGAACCCCAAATTTAGAAGTAGTCTAAACTAGGATGAACCCGCCAGGCTTGCAAGACATTGCTGGCCAGCTTTGAGGGCTTGCCCCAAAGACAGGCTCCGCGCTAGCCTGCGCAGGCTTGGAGGCCCGCATGACAGACCAATCCCCCGCGTTGCGCCGTGGACGAAAATTCGATCAGGTCCTCGAAGGCGCGCGGCAGGTCTTTCTGAGCACAGGCTTTGAAGCGGCGAATATGGATGAGGTCGCCAAAGCCAGCGGCGTTTCCAAAGCCACGCTTTACAGCTATTTTCCGGACAAGAGCCAGCTGTTCATCAATGTCGTGCAGAGCGAATGCGCGCGTCAGGCTGACAAGGCACTGGAATTGATCGACCAATCTGCGCCACCCCGGCAGGTTCTGACGAATGCGGGAAACCACATGGTGTCATTTCTTACGTCCGAGTTCGGCCAGCGCATGTTTCGGATCTGCGTGGGCGAGGCCGACAGGTTCCCGCAATTGGGCAGGGCGTTTTACAACAACGGCCCGTTGGTGGTGCGTGCGCGGCTGTGCGAATATCTGGGTGCGGCTCGCGATCGCGGGCAACTTCATATCGATGATATCGAGTTGGCCGCAGATCAGTTCGCCGAGCTTTGCAAGGCCGATCTGTTTCCGCGCATCGTCTTCGGGGTTGGCACCCGCTTTACGCCGGCTGAAATCACCCGCGTGGTTGACGGCGCCGTGGCGACCTTCATGGCGCGCTACGGCGTTTGAGCGCCGGGGCGTTCAGGCGAAATGCGCGCTGGGCAAGGGCGCAATCGTCACCCCATGCGGCAATGTCGTCAGCATCGGACCATCGGGCGTTTCCGAATAGCCATAGCCAATCCGGGCAAGACGATGTTTCAGATCAAGCAGGCTTTTGGCGCGGGTAAACTCAGGCGTCACGAGCGCCAGTACATCCGCGACGATCAACGGGTTCTTGGTCAGGTGTGTCATGTCGGCTCCACTCATTGCGTTACAACCTGACATGCATCTGACATCGGCATTGCGGCGAAAATTAACCGCCTCTGTGCCGATACTGTGCCGGAGTTCAAAACCGCTGCTTTTATGAAGCTTCGCGGGCTCTGGCCGGGGTCAGAGTCCGGCTTCCCTGGCGATGTCCTTGCGGGATTTCCGCGCGCGTTCCGTGGCGGATTTGAGCTGTCCGCAGGCGGCCATGATATCCTCACCCCTCGGTGTGCGGATGGGCGAGGCGTATCCGGCTTTGTAGATGATATCGGCAAAGCGGCGGATGCGGTTGTTCGACGAACGCTTGTATGGCGCGCCGGGCCATTCGTTGAACGGGATGAGGTTGATCTTGGCCGGGATACCGTCGATCAGCTTGATCAGCCGGTGCGCGTCTTCGTCTGTATCATTCACCCCATCAAGCATGACGTATTCGAAGGTGATCCGCTCAGAATTGCGCCCGCGCGGGTAGGCGCGCAGCGCGGCAAGCAGCTCTTCTATATTCCAGCGCTTGTTGATCGGCACCAGCTTGTTGCGCGTTGCGTCTTCGGTTGCGTGAAAGCTGACCGCAAGTTGGCAGCCGATTTCTTCCGCCGTGCGCTCAATCTCAGGCACAACCCCAGATGTCGACAGGGTAATGCGGCGACGGCTGAGTGAGATGCCCTCAGGGTCCATGGCGATCTTCATCGCATCGCGCACGTTTTCGAAGTTATAAAGCGGCTCGCCCATGCCCATCAGAACGATGTTGCTCAAAAGGCGGGTTTCATCCTTGGGCGCGCCGGGTTCAGGCCACTCGCCCAGATCATCGCGGGCCACCATGACCTGACCGATGATCTCACCTGCTGTCAGGTTGCGCACCAGTTTCTGCGTGCCGGTGTGGCAGAAGGAACAGGTCAGCGTGCATCCGACCTGAGAGGACACGCAAAGTGTGCCGCGATCTTCCTCGGGGATATAGACGATCTCTACCTCATGACCGCCGGCAATGCGCACAAGGTATTTGCGGGTGCCGTCGTCGGACACCTGCCGGGTGACAACTTCGGGAACGTCGATGGTGAAAACCTCTGCCAGCTTCGCGCGGTAAGCTTTCGCCAGGTTCGTCATATCCGCAAAATCGCGTTTGCCCCATTGGTAGATCCATTGCCAGATTTGCCCCACCCGCATCCGGGCCTGTTTTTCCGGCGTGCCTGCTTCGATCAGCGCCGCGCGCATCGCCTCGCGGGTCAGGCCGACAAGGTTGATCTTTCCCTCCGGCATCTTGCGGGGGATGGTCAGAACGTCTTGCGTGATCGGTGCAGATGCCGTCATGGGATGCGCCTTTGCTGGAGTTGCGCAGCCTATATAGGTATTTTTCCCGCGAATAAAGGTCGCCGGGGTTCTGCCTCGTAGAGGCGTTACCAGGGTTTGGTGACCACCAGCCAGAGGATCGCGATGATGCCGATCACCGCGGATTCGTTGAAAATGCGCAAAAACAGGTCTGAATGGTTGAACTCGCCCTTCTGCGCCTGTTTGACCATGCGGCCCGTGTATTCATAGTAAACGATCAGCAAAACAACGAGCGCAAGCTTGACGAGGCTCCAGGTGGGAAAGCCCCAGTCATAGGCCAGCCAAAGACCCAGCACGACGCCGATCATGCCTAGAAGATTGGAAAACCGCCAAAGCCGATAGGTCAGGTCCCCAAGGGGGCCATTCTCGCCAAGGCGTTCATATTCACGCTTCCAGTAGATCAGCGCGCGCGGCACTGCGAACACAGAGGTCATCCAACCCATCACGCAGAGCAGATGGATGATTTTAACCCAGTCCATCATGCCCGGTTACTGACAGCGCTTCTCGGCTTCTTCGATTGAAGCGGTGAAACCGAGCAGCGAAAACGTGTCCTTGGTCACCGTACCGCGACCAGATCGCGCGGTGAGCACAGCATCACTGCCGCGTTTCATCGCGGTTACGATCTTGGCATCATCCGCAGGCGTGGCAGGCCAGGCCCATTCCCCATCTGTAAAGAGCTCAAACTGCGTGCCGCCAATGTTCAGATTGACCGTCGAGCCGCTGGCAAATGGATAGCCGCCCGTGAAGGTGACCTGATTTTTCACAGCCGAGCCGGGGCGGTTGAACACAAAAAGCAGAATGTCGCCGCGGCGCACAGCCACAACACGGCCCTGCCGGGTGTTGACGGTTTCGGTCGGCGAGGACACGCCCCAGCATTCTTTCGGGTTTTCCTCGACAAACACGCTCCACGCGGTGTTTGCGGCAACGCGATTGCTGCTTTCCTGCTGGGCGCTTGCGCCAGTCGTGACGAAAGCCGCGACCGCGGCCATAACTGCGCCTGTTGCGAGTGATTTCATCTGTGCAGCCTCCAAGCTGTCCGCCGTGTCTGTCAGCCAATAAATGCTGACCTTGGCCTCAAATTTCTATCTGCCGAACGGGACGCTTGCTGCGACTTGCTAACCCGGCATTTTCTTCTCGACAAAATCACATTACCCTGAAATTCACCACAGGTGAATGACCTCTCCGGCGTTTTTTCGCCGCATCGCGAATTGTGTGAAACATGAACAAACCAGAGCCTATTGCAGAGATTTGGCGCGGCGAATTCCTTGAAAGCTTGCATTTGGGTCACGCTGTGATGTGCGACGCCGAAGGCGACATTCTGCACGCATGGGGCGATCCTGGTGCGGTCATCCTGCCGCGCTCCTCCTCCAAGATGATTCAGGCGTTGCCGTTGATCACCTTCGGCGCGGCCGATGCAGCCGGTCTGACGTCTGAGCATCTCGCGCTTGCCTGCGCCTCGCATCAGGGCGCGGCGATCCACACAGATCGCGTGACGCGCTGGCTGGCCGATCTGGGGCTGGGTGAAAGCGATCTGCGATGCGGGTCGCAGATGCCGAATGACGAGCCTGTCAGGACCGCGCTCATCAAGGCCGATGACAGCCCCTGCCAGATCCACAACAACTGCTCCGGCAAGCATTCAGGCTTTCTGACGCTCACCCGGCACCTCAAGGCGGGACCGGAGTATATCGACCCGGACCACCCCGTGCAGCGTGCCTGCCTGGAGGCTTTTGAGCAGGCCACCGGCGAAAGCTCGCCGGGGCATGCGGTCGATGGGTGCTCTGCCCCAAACCCGGCGACAACGGTTCACGGTCTGGCGCGGGCGATGGCCTGGTTCGCCTCTGCGCAGACCCGGAGCGACAGCGCCAGCCGCGCGGCTGCACGATTGACGCAAGCCATGATGCTCTATCCCGAGCTTGTTGCGGGCGAGACGCGCGCCTGCACCGAGCTGATGCGCGCGATGAACGGCAAGGCCGCGATCAAAACCGGGGCGGAGGGCGTGTTCGTCGCCATCCTGCCGGAAAAGCAAATCGGCATTGCCGTGAAAACGGCTGACGGCACCACCCGGGCCGCCGAATGCGCCATCGCCGCGCTGCTGGTCAGATGCGGCGTGCTGGACCCGGCGCATCCAGCCACGTTGAAACGCATGAACGCCCCGATCACCAATTGGCGGGGCGTTCTGACCGGTTACATCAGGCCACCTGCCGGGTTGGCTTAGGCCTGCAGCGCGACATCCATCAAGGCTTTGATGTTGCTCTTGGAGGTGTCCGCGACAATGCGGCCCAGCTCCTTGTTGCCTTTCAGCACAACCAGCGTCGAGCGACGCGGGATGTTCAGACGTTTCACCAGGTCAGAGCCGCCAAAATCATCCCAATCGACATTGATGAAAGTGATTTTCTGCTCATAGGCCGCGTTATCCTTTTTCAGCGCGGTCAGCGTACGCTCCTGCGCACGGCAGGTGCTGCACCAGCTGGCCTTGAAGTCCAGAAAGACCGTGTCGCCCGCTGCCAGCCGCTCTGCCACCATGCCAGGTGTGTAGTCCAGCGGCTTGGCAAGGGCAGGCAAGGCGGGAAGGGTCGCGGCAGCAAGGCTGCTTAGAACCAAAGTTCGGCGCGTGATCATTCGGATGTCTCCTTTTTCGTCCGGTTACAAGGCGACAGAGAGGTCCTGAAGCCAGATGGGCATGACATCGAGAAGCCAGGCTTCCACGACGTAATGCAGTTTGAAAAACAGCATGAGACCAACAGCCACGAAGATTGC